>DUMX01000254.1 GCA_012839665.1 Gelria sp. | reverse complement strand
TTTTGGTTATCCGTTTTTTGGAGTCATGGCTGGCATCTCCTTTTTATTAAAAGAAAATGTAGTTCCACTTCTCCCGCACTTTAGCCTTGCTGTTCAGTTTTATCAAGAGCTTGCCGCCTTTCGCGCGACAAGGTTTATATTATCATCAGGCTCGACAATTGTCAACACTACTAATAACATTTTTTCGTATTAACCCCCCATGTACGCCAGGTGCACACAACCACCTATGAAAATAGTAGTCGGGGTGTTTATTTTTAAAAAAATCAGTGTTAATCCTAAAAAATCTGTGTAATCTGTGTCTATTAAAGTTCTATTTTCTTATTACCCATAACGATATATCACTCCGAAGTTACCACGCGGGTAGTTCCAGCTAAGGGCTCCTTCTTGCGGGCATATGAGCCGACAGGTGCCACATTCCAAGCAACCAGCATCATCAAAATTAATTTCTCCATCTTTTAAAATATAAAGCCCGGCCGGGCATGCATATATACAAGGTTTAGCCTGACAGATAGAGCAGATTTCTTTATTTAAAAGAATATGGTGTTCTTCATCATCGACTACAAACTTATCACAAGCCAGTAATTGCTGCATGTTCATCTTTTTCACAGGGAACGCCCTCCTTTCCAGGCATCGCCTATGAGGTTAATAAAGCTGGTATTAGAGTTTTTAACCTGCTGCTTTAGTTTATCCATAAGATTTACAGGTGGGGTGCCGTCTATAGTAAACATTTCTACTAGAAGATTATTTAATAAGGCCGGGTAGTTACTATATAATCTCCGGGTATCAAGCAGCTGTGGTGCCCGGTGATATGTTTCCATAACCGGCCAAACTCCATTTTTCGCTAATAAATCTTTATAGATACCCAGACTATTAGCGGAAAAATCGTCCTTTTTGACTGCTTCCATTACACTCCTAGCTGCAGCTTCACCAGAAGCAATAGCCAAATCCATTCCCCGCACCATATACCCCAGGTTTATGCAGAAGCCAGCCGCATCCCCGGTAACTAAAATGCCATCGCTAAAAAGGCGGGGAGCCATACTGATGCCTCCTTCCGGAACCAGATGGGCAGAATATTCTACGACCTCCCCTCCAGAGATTAATGGCGCAATTGACGGTTGACTTTTAAAATCTTCCACCAGGTCGACCAGCAGATGCTGGTTTTTCTGCAGTTCGGAAGCTTTTATAACCAGCCCCAGGGAAATGCTGCTTTTATTAGTGTATAAAAATCCACCTCCCGGCATACCCCGAGTACAGGTGCCGGCATAAAGGTGAGCAACTCCGGTACCTGGTTGCAGGTTAAAACGCTCTTCAATAGTCTTTGCCGGCAACTCGATAACTTGTTTAACTCCAGTAGCCAGGTCCGCCGGGGATAATTTGCTGCGTAATCCGGCTTTTTCACTAATAATTGAATTAGCTCCATCAGCAGCAATAACCACGTCAGCTAAAATTTCATCTTCACCAGCACGAATACCTATTATCCGGTTACCTTCCATTATCACATCATCCACCCGAATACCGCAGGCGAGCATGGCCCCGGCATCTTCGGCTTGAGCCGCCAGCCAGGCATCAAATTCTGCTCTTAAGAGGGTAAAGGAATGATAGGGAGGCTTGGCCCAGTTTTCATTCTGGCAAGAGATAGACGCACTTTTTTCCCCGTCCAGCATAGTTATAACTTCACGGCTAACCTGCCTTTCCAGGGGGGCCTCCTCCCAAAATTCCGGGATAATTCTATGCAAAACATAGCTATACATACGTCCCCCGAACATATTTTTACTTCCGGGGGTTTCGCCTCTTTCAATCAGCAGTACATCAATGCCCTCCCGGGCCAGCATATAAGCAGCAGTACTTCCCGCTGGTCCAGCCCCAACTATAATGGCGGTAAATTTATCTTCAGCCATAATATACACATCCTATTTTTTCTTTAGCCGAGCTAACTCCTGGCTGAGAAAAGGAACTACTTTATACAAATCTCCTACAATCCCATAATCAGATATTTTAAATATGGGAGCATCTTCATCCTTATTTATTGTACATATAATCCGGGAATCGCGAATGCCAGTAGTATGCTGAATCTGCCCGGAAATTCCCAGACCAATATAAAGCTCCGGTTTTACCGTCTGCCCAGATAAGCCTATATACGTTTCCTGCGGCATCCAGTGCAGCTCCTCGGCTATGGGGCGGGTACAGGCCAGGTCACCGCCCAGAATTTCAGCTAATTCCCGGGCCAGTTTAAGATCTTCTTCTTTTTCTACACCACGTCCAACACAAACGAGTACGCGGGAGCGGGTAATATCACCTGACTCTTGAGCCCGTGGTTGTCTGTCTCGTACTTTTACTGGCGTAGAGCTAATGGGGTCAAATTCTTTAATTATTCCTTGTCTGGTGTTATCCAAATCTGTAACTGATGTAAAAGTATGCACAGGTATAGTAGCCATTTGCGGGCGAGTTTTACAGATAATGGTTTGTAGGGCTGCCCCTCCGTATAGTACGCGTTTCATTTCCAACTTATTATCCTTAATATCTAGCTCAATACATTCACTACATAATCCTGTATTAAGTCGTGCAGCTACACGAGCTGCTATTTCCTTACCTCTTAAAGTAGCAGCAAATAAAAATATATCCGGATCTTCCTGGCGAGCAACCTCTGCTATTGCCGGTACATAAGTTTCCAAAGGCTGATCCTCTGCCAGCGGAGGCAAAATAAATACTTGGTGAGCTCCATAGTAAATATATTGCTGACCAACCTCTTTGTCACCGCAGGCGAAAGCAGTAAGCTCTACTCCGGTTTTATCCGCCAGGCTTCTACCAATTTGAAGAAGTTCCAGACCATGTTCATAGTTTTCAGCAAAAACCCATACTCCAGCCATAATTCCACCCCCTTTAATCTATGACACCTGCTCGTAAAAGCACTTCCACAAACCGTTTTAAATCATCTTCATTGGCATCAAATTTTTCGCAGTTACGTTCCATAGTAGTTGCTTTAATTTCAACCGTCTCTAAACAGGGGACGGTTTCCTCCAAATCGCTACCAGTAATCTCAACTACCGGCTTCTTAGAAGCAGCCAAAGTATCTTTCAGCCCGGGTACCCGGGGACTATTAATTTCTGGTAATACCGTAACCAGGGCAGGTAAGGGCATAGATATTATTTCAATACCTTCATCAACCCTGCGTTCAGCAATAAGCTCCCGCCCTTCGATGGTAATTTTGCGGACAAAACTAGCACAGGGGATATTAAGGTGTTCAGCCAGGCGTGGTCCAACTTGTTGTGCATATAAATCGCCTGAACCTTCACCACATATTATTAAATCAAATTCCTGGTTATTAATAGATTGGGCCAGTATAGCAGCAGTTTGAGATGGTTCCAGATTAGCAAAAGCAGGATCATTAATAAAAATGGCCTTTTCCGGTCCGCGGGCCAGAGCATCTTTTAAGCTCTTTTTTGCCGCCGGAAAACCGACCGTTACAGCTGTAGTGCTACCACCGTATTGTTCACTTAAGGCTACTGCCTCTTCGATAGCGAAACGATCATAATCACTTATCCGATATCCGGCACGGTCCAGCACCAATTCGTTGGTTTCCGGGTTTACCTTGATATCTTCATGGTCTACAACCCATTTAAAGCAGGCAATTATATTAAGACTAATTTTAAACACCTCGCTTTACTTGTACTAAACAGACAAACCCAGTTTCGGAACTAGAGGATAAGGTGTAGTGTTATTAACGTAAAAGATTTGCAGCAATTACCATTCGCTGAGCTTCCGAAGTACCCTCGTAAATCTCAGTTATTTTGGCATCACGCATCAAGCGCTCCACCTTAAAGCCTTTAATATATCCATAACCACCATGAATTTGCACTGCTTTTGAAGCATGACGACTGGCCATTTCGGCAGCAAAGAGTTTTGCCATAGAAGCGTCTTTAGTATAAGGTAATCCCTGGTCCTTCAGGTAAGCAGCATTATAGGTAAGGAACCGGGCTGCGGCAATATCAGTAGCCATATCAGCTAACATCCATTGTATAGCCTGATTCTTAGAAATAGGTTTGCCAAACTGAATTCTTTCCTTGCTATAGCTAATCGATTCATCCAGAGCCGCCTGGGCTATACCGATAGCCTGGGCAGCAACCCCTATTCTACCATTATCAAGGGTTTGCATGGCAATCCTGAAGCCCTGGCCTTCTTTACCCAGGAGGTTTTCCTTAGGAATCCGGCAATCATTAAGGATAATCTCCGAGGTCTGTGAAGCCCTGATACCCATTTTGTAAAAATGTTCGCCCACCTTAAATCCCGGTGCATCTTTCGGAACAATAAAGGCACTCATGCCTCTGGCCGCACTCTGGGTTTTATCAGTAATGGCAAAAACAACAAAGGTATCAGCGACAGGGCCGTTGGAGGTAAAGGTTTTCGTTCCATTTAAAATATATTCATCACCATCGAGAACTGCGGTAGTACTTCCTGCCCCTACATCGGTACCTGCACCTGGCTCGGTCAGGGCAAAAGCCCCGATATGTTCACCTTGGCATAAAGGGGTAAGATATTTTTGTTTTTGTTCTTCATTGCCAAAATTATAGATAGGACCGCTGGCAAGACCGATATGACAGGAGAGTGTAAAGCCTGTAGCCGCACAGGAACGAGAAAGTTCTTCAATCACCATAGTATAAGTCAAATAATTAAGTCCGGCGCCACCATATTCCTGCGGATAAGGCATGCCCATCCAGTCCATCTCGGCCAGCTTGGCAATGATTTCAGCAGGATAACGGCTGTTCTCATCAATTTCAACAGCAACAGGATCCACATACTTCTCGCAAAACTCCCTCATGTTGGCACGAATTAGTTCTTGTTCTTCGGTCAGCTTAAAATCCATGTGCTCGACTCCTTTCTCGGTGGTTTATAAATAGACAACATTTACATTAAAGTGCAGATTATCACAAATACTTTTTTTAATCTTAACTAATGCAGCTATATTGTGTCAATTATCAGAAAATAGAGAAAGGTTTGTGAATGTATTTTATAAAACCAATTACATTTGCCTCGCTCCTCCTATAATATATTTTTATTACTGAGTTAATTGTCACACAACTTGGGTACCCCTGTCTATGTTAATAAAAAAGAGCCCCACTACAGGACTCTTTTTTTAAGGCCACACGTACATAAATCTTAAGGTGGGGAGGCATATTAAGCATCCTTAAATATTACGGTTCCCACATGCTCCCCCTTTAAAGCGCGGGTAATATTTCCTGGTTTAAGACCATTGATTATCTGTACCTCATTTACATTATGAGAACGGGTAATCATATCCAGTACCGTACGCTCTATTATCAGGTCATCCAGGTCTTTTTCAATAAGTTCACGGGCTCCTATACGAGGAATAAATTCGGCCTCCGGGTTAACCTTGGGATTATCCGTATACAGCCCATCTTCATCCTTAACAAATATACAGTGCCTGGCCCCGATTACTTCAGCCAGGAGATACGCTCCTACATCGGTACGATTAGGAGGCAGACGTCCTTCCTCAGGCAAATGCTCCCAATAACCATAAGGTGGCATACCATGAATGACTGGGATGCAGCCCTGCCTAAAATAGGCAGCCAGCTTGGGGATATCATCGTGTCCTACTTTGATACCGCCATGGGGCATCAGCAGAGTTGATATCATCAGAGCATTTTGTTCAGATACACTCTGCCCCAGCTTAGATATAACTCCGGTGGGCATACCCAATTCCATGGCAATAGCATATACATGGCGGGAACGGGTTCCTCCGCCGGTAGAAATAATCATTTTATGCTGACCAGCATTGTCAACGATTTCTTGTAGTACCGGCAGTACAGCAGTGGCGCCCATATCAGTAATACTCTGACCCCCGATTTTAAGTACGTTAACATCCGGTAGAGCCCGGAACTGCTCGCTATACTCCAAGCTTTGGATAAAACTCTTACTTACCAGGGATTCTCCCATGAGTTTACTTTTTATGTGCAGGCGCTTGCTGTCTCTTTCGCGAATAAGAGCCATTACCTAAAAATCCTACCTTTCTAGTCGTCCACCTCGACTTCAGCTTCCTTGCCAGCATTCAGGAATACAATCTCTGCTCCCAGGGTAGCAGCAATTTGGTCAATTTCCGCCTTTCTAATATGTTTAGCATAAATTTTTAAATCAGTTCCTGCTACACCAACTATAGAATAACGTGGCTTTTTCTCACCTTCGGAAACTTTGCGTCTCTCTCTAACAAATATTTTGGCATTCCCCATCTTTTTCCTCAACTCCTTTCGGCATATATATAGATTATATACTATATTTTTTTAAAATAACTACAAGCTAGACTTGAAAAAATTGTTATATACATAAGTATTTGAAATTATAATAAATCTAATACAAAATTAATGCGGAAATAGGCGTTAATAATGAAGTTATCGAGTAAATAACTTCGAATCTATGAGCTTGACTAACTGTTTAGAGTGAGGCATGAGTGGTGAGGCAGTGGTTGCGTGTGCGCTTAGCAAACATGAACGGTTAATTAGCGGAATAGGGGGGAAATGTTTCCCTGGTGAAAAGGAGGGTAAAATGAGTAAAAAAAGGAAATGATGAGGTAATTAGCGAATAACAGGGAGTCAATAACCCCTTTGGAAACATATTTATTAAGGCTGAGACATTGGCGGAGGTACCGGATGAATAAAAACTATGAGATATTAAAAGACTTCTACCAAAGGTTCCAGGAGCACGAGGTTCCGGCTCTGGGAGCTCAGCTGACCTATTACCTGATCTTGGCCTTCTTCCCTTTCCTTATCTTTCTCTTAACCCTTTTAAGCTATACTCCCTTTGCCAGCCAAGAGGCCTTAACTGGCCTGTCCCGGTTTGTGCCCGCTGAGACCTATAAGGTGGTTATAGAGGTACTACGTCAGACACTTGGTTCCAGTCGCCAGACCATGTTATCGCTGGGCGCACTTTTCACCATCTGGGCTGCTTCCAATGGTATTAATGCAATTATCCGCGGTATCAATAAAGCTTATAACGAGAGCGAAACCCGCCCTTTTTGGAAAGTACGAGGAATGGCCATAATCTTTACCATCGGCCTGGCACTGGTAATAATCCTGGCTTTTGGTCTTCTGGTGTTGGGAAAACTGCTAGGGGAAATCCTGATTATCTACCTGGGTTATAGCGAACTTTTTTTGAAAAGCTGGCAACTTTACCGTTTTCTGCTGCCGCTGGGAGTAATGTTGGTAGTTTTTATGTTTTTTTATCGTTATGCTCCCAATAAAAAAATCCGTTTCCGGGAAACTATTCCGGGAGCAATTTTTTCTAGCCTGGGTTGGGTGATTACCTCCTGGGCCTTTTCATTCTATGTCAATCAATTTGCTAACTTTACCCGCACTTATGGCAGCATTGGTGGTATTATGATTCTACTCGTCTGGTTGTATTTAAGCAGCATGGTAATTCTTATCGGGGGCGAAATCAACGCCACCCTCTCCTTCTACAAAAAAGCAAAGGGTAATAAATAATGATTTGAATGAATAATTAGACGCGGAAACCGCGGAATCATTTGGAACTACGCGGACTTATTTAAGGTCAAAATAAAGAGAAATACGGAGTATTTC
>DUMX01000020.1 GCA_012839665.1 Gelria sp. | reverse complement strand
TAACAGTCAGATTTGAAAAGCAACAAGAATATTCAGATAATAGATACTATTTTTTAGTTAATCTGGTTTTTTAGTCGAAATAAGGCGGGGATAAAATCCGGTAAGAGTCCCGATAACATGGGCATAGGAGGGCATGTGAAATATTAATTAAGAAATTAAGAATTAAAAATTAAAAATTTGCATGGAAAGATACAACAGGATTCCCCAGTTTAAGGCTATTACTATTTGTTTACTAGCGGGTGTTAGGTATATAAAATCCTATTTTAGTTCAAAAATCTGCTGGTCCGCAAAAGTATCTACCAGTTCGGATATAATATTTTCAATTTCCAACTCATCCAAACCAAGTAATTCAAGGGCTTCTCCTGATATGGGATAAAGCAGGCCATCAATCCCCATACCGATACCCATGGATACACAAATTGCATCGGCTAAATGAACTATAGCAGTAAGACGAGGATTGACCTGGGCATCTTCGGGACTGTGGTGAAATTGAATAGCTTCCACCGTTTCCGGGGGTAGGTTCCATTTCTCTGCAACTCGAGCCCCTACCTCAGCATGGTTGAACCCCAAAACTTTATTTTCAGCCTCTATAAAGGATATGTTATCTTTAGTTACGTGGGCTACGACCTCGCGATAAGTTTCTTTCATAGTATTGTTGAGAATTACCTTACCAATATCATGTAATAGAGCGGCAGTATAAGCTACATCGAGAAAAGCGAACTTTGATTTACGCGCAATTAACCGGGCAGCCATAGCAGTACACTGGGAATGACGCCATAACTCCCCATATCCCAGGGCATAACCTTCCATTTCTTCGCTCAATATATCACTTACTGAAGCCGCCATGACGATACTGCGTAAAGTTCGAAAACCCAAACGAATAATAGCATCAGTAACACTACCAATCCGACGGGGGAATCCATAGAAAGCAGAGTTAGCCATCTTTAACACTCTAGCGGTTATAACTTGGTCCTGGTTAAGAACATAATTAATATCCTGGGCTGTCGAATCAGGATCCTCGGTTAATTTTATAACCTTCACTACCACCTGGGGTAATGCCGGTAGATCATTAACTGCCTCCACGATAGATTGCAAACTAATTTTGCCCATTTCCTCACCCCCTCTTATTCTATTTCCAGGTGTCTATCTTTCGCTCCAGGTAATCCCGATAGTTAATAAGCTCATCATTAATACGCAGAAGTAGTCTTTCTAACTCTATACGAGATATTTCCATTTGTTCAGGCTGGAGTATTTCAATGGTACGAAATTCCTCTTTCATGATAAAACGTACTACATCCTCTAGAGTATCCGCCGCAAACGTTATAATAACCGGTGCATAACATAAACGCCGGCTTGTTATTTCATCTATAACCGAGTATATTTCCTGACTCATATCAATGTCCTCAATATGTATTCCCTGTAAAGGTACATTACGAATTTGGGATACTTTATGCTGCCTGATTTCTTCCGCCAGTTCTTCGCTTCCTTTATTACCGAAAAGCTTCTTTTCCCTCACCCGACCAAGATAATCGAAGCGAACTCTCAGCCTTAATCCGTTCAATCGACTCTCCCCCATCTATTACTTCTATAATTTATGGTTTCACTGCCTCTAACTCGTATGAAAGTTTCGAATTATAGTTAAAGTTTGGTAATTAACCGGGCTAAATATAAGCCTAAAACTGCTGCCAGCCCTTCACCGTAGTTAATATCCATGTTAAATAAGAAATCCAGCCCCAACTTATCCAGTATAAACTGATGTCCGGTCTCAACCGATAAGCTGGGAGCAAGCAGGTATTCAACCACCTCGGGCTCAGTAATACTTGCTAATAAAGCGGCTACTGAAGTAACATAACCATCGAGCATTAGCAGGGTTTTTTTCTTCCGGGCTTGAGATATAAATCCGGTCAAAGCAGCTATCTCTAATCCTCCAAACCTGGTTAGGATATCTACGATATTAGTTGCATCAGGCCTCCGTAGGTCCAAGCCTTTGCATATAATATCGACTTTTTCAGCTATTACTTTACTATCACCGGAGCCTTTCCCGGTAAGAAGGTCCGGATGTAAACCGCTTACAGCACTTGCTATAGCTGCTGCACAAAGAGTGTTAGATATTCCAATTTCTCCTATTGCTATTATATCAAAATCAGAGCAGGAAATTTCATCCCATAGTTTTGCACCTGTTTGTATAGCCCCGGTTACCTCTTCTTTTTTCAAGGCATCTTCCTGTAGAAAATTACGGCTTCCCCTGCAAACATTGCGATTTAATATGCGGACATCATTTACTGGAGTTGCCAATCCTACATCTACAATTATTTCTCGAATTTCCATGGCTTTTAACAATTTGCTGGTTGGTGATTGCCCATGCAAATGCTCCTGTACAATTAGAGCCGACTGCATAGGTTTATATGTACTGCAATATTCAACACTTATACCATTATCAGCCGCAAAAATAATTAAAATGCTCTGTAAATCCTGGCCCGCCAGTTTCTTCAGTTTTTCGTACCAATAAGCCAGGCGGCCTGTAGCAACACGTCTGGATATATTTTCAAGCATTAATAATCTATACCCCTTTTGGCCATCATCCCTGATTGATAAGGATGTTTTAATGCAATTATTTCACTGACCAGATCAGCTCTGGAATTAAGTTCCGGTGGAGAGCTTCTGCCAGTCAAAATTAAATCACTATTAATATCTCTCTGGTCAAGAATCTCTAAAATTTCTTTCCGGTACGACTGAAAAAGGTTAAACACATTAATTATTTCATCCATTATAATCAAATCCCATCCTGCTTCCATTTCACTCTGCACTCTGTTCAACCCCAATCTAACCTGCGCATAATCTTGCTCACTTACATTGTCAGCCCGAATTATACACTCCTGCTTCCCCGGACAGCATTCTGCGCCCGGGTAAGGACATTGGCGACCAAAGGTGTATACCTGAAAATCAGGGTCGTTAAGACTTTTGATAGCTTTGTACTCACCAGTAATATTACTACCTTTTAAGAAACTGATAAATAAAACCCGCTTACCCTGTCCCCAGGCACGCAGGGCAATCCCTGCAGCACTGCTGGTTTTTCCTTTTCCATCGCCGGTAAATATTAAAACCATTACCCCTTCACTCCTGTTCAGACCAGGCCTGTTGTTTTAGTTTATTCACTTCCCCGGGAGTTAGAAAGCGGTATTCACCTGGAGATACCCCCTGTAAAGTTAAAAAACCGAAGGCAGTTCTTTTAAGGCTAATAACAGGGTGCCCAATAGCCAGACACATTCTTTTTACCTGTCTTTTTCTGCCTTCATGAATTCTTATTTGTAACCGAGTTTTATCTTCATAAGTTTCTATAATATCTGCCTGCGCCGGTGCTGTAATACCATCTTCTAGTTCTATGCCCTCCCGCAGCATCTGCAATGAATCTGCTTCAGGCTTACCTGCTACCAAAACCTGATAAGTTTTAGGTATTTCATAACGGGGATGAATCATCAGGTTAGTAAAATCGCCGTCATTACTCAACAAAAGAAGTCCTTCAGTATCTAAATCCAGTCTACCTACCGGATATACTCTTAAATCAATGTCTTTTATCAGGTCAACCACTGTAGGTCGCCCCCGATGGTCAACAACACTGCTTACATAGCCTGCGGGCTTGTTTAGTAAGATATAAACCTTTTCTTCTCTAGTAAGAATACGCCCATCAAATTCAATCCTGTCCGCTTCAGGATTAATTATGTAGCCCTTTTCTTTTACCGGCAGTCCGTTAACCTTTACTCGCCCCTGCATAATTAATTTTTCTGCTTTACGTCGGGAGGCAACCCCAGCTTCCGCCATATATTTTGCCAATCTCAAATTTTTCCCTACTTTTATATTATATTTACTCTTTTCTTTAGTAATTCAATTGTAATATAGTTTTCCCCTTTTGATAAATGTAATAAAATAAGGCATTATATTAATTGAGAATTAAGGTAGAAATGCTAATGTATTTCTTTGCACAAACCTGGTAGCCGTACCCTTAATTGTGACCGGCGAGGACATCAGTAGTAGGCGAAGGATGTAGTGTAGAAGTTGAATTTCAACGATAATTCTTAATTCTCAATTCTCAATTCTGAATTGATATATTGGAGGCTTTACCATGGGCAATATTGATAAAAGCAAAGTTGAAGCAGCAGTTAAACTTATACTGGAGGCTATCGGTGAAGATGTGGAGCGGGAAGGGTTAAAGGAAACACCCCGGCGGGTAGCAAATATGTATGAAGAAATTTTTTCTGGAGTAAACTGTGACCCGCGCGATTTCTTGCAGGTGTCATTTACTGAATTTCATGATGAGCTGGTACTGGTTAAGGATATTCCGATTTATTCCCTGTGCGAACATCACCTGCTTCCCTTTTACGGTAAAGCTCATGTAGCCTATATCCCTCGCGGAGGTAAGGTGGTAGGTATCAGTAAACTGGCACGGGTAGCTGAAGTTTATGCCCGCCGCCCCCAGTTGCAGGAAAGGCTAACCTCCCAAATAGCTGACTGTATTTATGACACCCTGCAGCCCTTTGGGGTAGGGGTGATTATTGAAGCTGAACATATGTGTATGACTATGCGGGGAATTAAAAAACCCGGGGCCGTAACGGTAACCTCGGCAGTACGCGGTTTATTTGAGAGCAGGTCTGAAACCCGGGCTGAGCTATTTTCGCTTATATTGCGTTAATGATTTTTTTGACACTGAATGACACTGATTTCTTATGATTAACACTGAAATTTTTTAATATAACTTTGGACACAGGGTGGACAAATAAGTCCGGGGGGGGTGGCCCCCGGACTTATTTCTAAAGGGGCTCATAGGTTCCGCACCGGGTATCATCAGAAATGGAGGCCTGAGGTCCATCAATAGTTATTTCTTCAGCAGTACATACATCATCCTCCCAGTATATGCAATCATTAACATTACATACTACATACGGAGTAAAGTTGCTGTCACTGCTTTCGTATATTACCGGATCACGCAGGTCAGTTCCGGCTTGAACACCTCTGCCACTAATTGATTGTCTGTTTACATTCCGGGGATAAAAGGTATCACATATGGCAACATCACTGTTGTTTTCGACTTGAATTTCGCCAGCTGCACAGAGGTTATCATGGTGATGAAAGATACAGCTTTTAACTTTACAAGTAGTACTGGTGTTTTCCACGGTTTTGCCTCCTTATTGTATAATTACTCCCAACCAGAATATCAATAGTTAGTATTTTCTATATTGCTAAGACTATGCTTAACATAAAATGGCTAGGTAGAAGTGAAGGGATTCCACTAAAATTAAAAAGAGGTTGGGAAAAGGTGTCTTTCCCAACCTCTTAGTTTGTTTTGTTAATTAAAATAGTCCAACGATTTCTCCGTTGGGTTTGATGTCGATTTTTTCGGCTGCCGGGGTCTTACCGAGTCCGGGCATGGTCATAATAGTACCAGTTAAGGCTACTACGAATCCGGCTCCGGCAGATAGCCGTACTTCTCTAATGGTAACGGTAAAATCACGAGGACGTCCCTTTTTATCCGGGTCATCAGAAAGGGAATATTGAGTTTTAGCCATACATACCGGAAGATTACCATAACCTAGTTCTTCAAACTTCTGTAGCAAGCGCTCAGCTTCAGACGTATAAGTTACTCCGTCAGCTCCGTAGATTTCTTTGCAGACTGCTTCTATTTTGTTTTTCAGAGTATCTTCCAGTTCATAAAGGAACTTGAAAGCAGAGGGTTTTTCGGTGGCTGCAATTAACTTTTGAGCCAGTTCCTCTCCTCCAGCACCGCCTTGAGCCCAAACCCGGGAAAGTGCTACATCTGCTCCCAGAGCTGAACATTTATCAATTATAAAATCCACTTCCTCGCTGGTATCGGTAGGAAACTCATTTAATGCAACTACCACTGGCACTCCAAACTTCTGAATGTTTTCCAACTGTTTTTCCAGGTTTTCTACGCCTTTTTCCAGAGCCTCCATGTTCTTTTCACCCAGGCGGTCTGTTGGCACTCCACCATGGTTCTTAAGGGCTCTAATGGTAGCTACTAATACTACTGCCGCCGGTTCCATTTGACCATAGCGGCAGACTATATTGAAGAATTTTTCCGCTCCCAGGTCGGCACCGAAGCCGGCCTCGGTAATCATGTAATCTGCCAATTGCATCCCAATACGAGTAGCCATTATGCTATTTGCACCGTGGGCTATATTGGCAAAAGGCCCGCCATGAACAAAGGCCGGGGTATTTTCCAGAGTTTGCACCAGATTAGGTTTGATGGCATCTTTCATAAGTAAAGCCATGGAGCCTGCAGCTTTCAGGTCATCAGCCGTTACCGGTTGGCCATCATAAGTATAAGCTACTACTATACGCTTAAATCGTTCTTTCAGATCCATGAGGTCAGTAGCCAAACATAAGGCAGCCATTACTTCCGAGGCCACGGTTATATCAAAACCGGACTCGCGGGGAACGCCATTAACCCTTCCACCCAGCCCCAGAACAATGTTGCGCAGGGCTCTTTCATTTAAATCCATAGCCCGGCGTAGAACTACCTGTCGCGGGTCAATGTTTAGCTCATTACCTTGATGTATATGATTATCTAACATTGCCGCCAACAGATTATGAGCAGTGGTAACAGCATGTATATCACCGGTAAAATGCAGGTTAATGTCCTCCATAGGAATAACCTGGGAATAACCCCCGCCGGCTGCTCCACCTTTTATACCAAAGCTGGGACCCAGTGATGGCTCCCGTAAAGCGATGATAGCTTTTTTACCAATCCGGTTCAGGGCCTGTCCCAAACCTACTGTAGTAGTAGTCTTTCCCTCTCCTGCAGGAGTAGGAGTTATCGCCGTAACCAGAACTAGTTTGCCCGAGGGTTTGTCTTTTAGCTTATGCCAGACATCAAGAGAGACTTTGGCCTTATATTTACCATAAAGGTCAATATCATCTTCACTTAATCCTACTGACCGGGCCACTTCGATTATAGGCTGCATACTCGTTTCTTGAGCAATTTCAATGTCGCTTTTCATGAAAAGTGTTTTACCTCCTTAACGCATAATAATTCTATTTTACCCTATAAATACTGATTTGCCCCTAATATTTCTAAAGCTTTTTCTTTATCTTCACCAGCAATCAGTATAACGGGTCCGGTGCAGCCCATACCGGTTGAGGCAAATACCCCATTTTTTCATCTATAGTCTCCTAGACTTGTAATTCAATTTTGCCTAAAAAAGCTCTTTTATCCAACTCCTAACCCCGATACTCTTTGACAAACTTATCTTTAAACTGAGGTTTGCGCCGTTCGTTGAAAGCCGCCACCCCTTCCTGGAAATCCCGGCTGGCCCAGGCAAAAATCTGGTAGTGGGATTCCAACTCCTGTTGCTGGTAAAAATTGTTGTGCAAGGCGGCACGCAAAAGTTTCTTGTCATAAGCCATGGCCAGCATTGGCCCCGAAGCGATTCGCTCCGCCCACTTACGGGCTTCGGTCAGCAGCTCCCCGGCAGGAACCACGCGGTTGAACAGTCCCAACTCCTCGGCCTGTTTGGCATCAATCTTTCTGCCAAAAAACAGAATCTCGGCTGCCTTATGATAACCCAGCTTGTGAACCAGGAAATGGGAAGTGCCTGAATCAGAGGTAAATCCAATCTGGCGAAAGGCAAAAAACAAAACGGCATTTTCCGAACCGATAATCAAATCGCAGGCCATCATCATGGGCAACGCCGCACCAGCGACAATACCGTTAACAGCGGCAATGACCGGTATTTCCAGATCGTAAATCAAGTTGACCGCATCACAGGACGCTTCAAAGGTCCACTGAGCTTTGGCAACACTGTCGATATCTGCAAGCAAACTGATATCCCCACCACTGGAAAAAACATAGTCCGTACCGGTCAAGATCAACACCTGGGCTTCTGGCGTCTGCCGCAGAAGAATGGTCGCCGCCAGGATATTGCGCAGATTCTCTTCATTAAAGGCGTTCATCCGTTTAGCATCGGTTAAAGTAAGGGTAGCTACCCCTGTGTCCTCCACTTCCAGAACACAGGAAGAATACTCTTTACGCAACAAGTTCATTTTTAAAACCCCTTTCCTATTTACTCAAGTCCCCCGGGCAGTTCTTTTGACTTCTATGATGTTCCCCCTTGACTCGCCCGATATTAGTACTATGGTACTAATAATAGATATTTGTCTCGAATTATAGACCTCGGGTTCTAATTTGTCAACCCTGCTTTTATGAGCCAACCCAGTCACTCCGTGATTTGCCTAATACACTGGATATGCTATACTAATTTCAACAAAAAATGAATGGGGAATCACGGTGAGTACTAAAGAAATGATCCTGGAGACCGCCCGACAATTGTTCAATCAGCATCGTTCCACCAATGTCAGCACCAAACTGATAGCAGCCGAAATGGGGATCAGTCCGGGCAATCTGTATTATTACTATAGCAACAAGGAAGAGATTATTCGCTACCTCTATGACCAGCTCTCCGTAGCCATGGATGAACTGTTTTGGGATTCGGAAGCCCGTAAAACCGAGGCTGGGATTGTCCAGTTCTACAAGGACTTTGGTCAGTTACAGAAGCATTATCGCTTTTTTTACCTGGAATTAAGCGTACTGGTACGTAATGACCCGATATTGTTGGAGACTTACCGGCACCGCTCTGACCGGGTCAGAAGGCAATTCAGCGATGTATTTCTGTATTGGACTTCCATTGGCATTATGAAACCCTTTGAATCAGAAGAAGAACGCGAGATGCTGGTACTCAATGTTTGGACCCTGGGGCAACTATGGATAACCCATGCCGACATACTGGATGCCAATATTCCGCCTGAGGCTATCCTGCGTGGGATCTTACGGCTACACGCCTTAATGCGTCCTTACTTTACCGCCGCATCAAACCGAAAAATGGAACAACTGCTAAAACAGATGTGATGTCTGTCATCCCAGGATATTTCAAGTAATTATCTAAATATTAAGTTACATATATACACAGAAGCTATAAACCCGGTAATATCTGCGGTTAATCCAGTAACAATGGAATAACGATATTTTTTTATACCGACGGAGCCAAAATATACGGTCAAAACAAAAAAAGTGGTATCAGTAGTTCCCTGCATAACTGAAGCCAGACGCCCGATAAGGGAATCAGGTCCATGGGTCTTCATTAACTCGGTAGCCATACCTAATACTCCACTACCCGAAAGAGGACGCATAATAGCCAGGGGTAGCACTTCGGACGGTATCCCCACCCTGCTGGTGAGGGGCTCCACCGCATGGCTCAAAGCTTCCATAGCACCAGAAGCTCGAAATACTGATATAGCTACCATCATTCCCACCAGAAAAGGTATGATTTTGACGGCGGTAGTAAATCCTTCCTCTGCCCCCTCTACAAAAGCCTCGTAAACCGGTACTTTCCTTAAGAAACCGACCAGTGGTACTACCAGAAGAAGAAAAGGAATAGTCCAGCGAGAAATGGTATCCAGAAACGATAAGCTCATTTACGGTATCCTCCTCCAGGGACTATAGCGGCGAAACCAGTAATCAAGCGTAATAGCTATAGTCATGGCTATAGCCGTGGCAAATATGCAGGGGCCTACAATTTCAGTAGGATTAGCTGAAGCGAATGATACCCGGACTCCGATAATGGTGGCTGGTACCAGGGTAATACATGAGGTATTAAGAGCCAGAAAAGTACACATGGCCTCTGAGGCTTCATCAGATTTTTTGTTTAGCTGCTGCAATTCTTGCATGGCTTTCATCCCAAAAGGAGTAGCCGCATTCCCCAGGCCCAGCATATTGGCACTAAGGTTCAGTATCACCGCACCCATAGCAGGATGGTCTGGAGGGATTGTAGGAAATAGGCGTCGTATCAGGGGTTTCATCAAACGGGCTAGTCCTTGAATCATACCTGCTTTTTCAGCAATTTTCATTATCCCCAGCCATAGAGCCATAATCCCTATCAGGTCAAAACAGACCTTTACTGCACCGCGCGCAGAACTCAAAGCGGCCTGTGTTACCACTTCAATATTTCCGTTAACAGCAGCTACGATAATACCAGAAGCTAATAATAATAACCAAATTATATTTAACATACCCATTCCTCCAGCATTAGCTTTGTAGAAAGGGTATGTGTACAGGTAAAAAAATAGAACAGCCCATTATCAATGAGCTGTTCAGCAAAGGTGTTTTTTAAAAGATTTAAACAATAGCATCATAATAGCTAGGGTTAAGTTTATTTTAAAAAATCAGTGTATACAGCCCCCTTAATGGCGACTGTAGGGAGCATCTGTGTACCCTGTGGGTATGTCTAATCCCGTTCTATTTTCTTATTTACCCGAATCCGGGGTTTCCACATCTATTCTCTGCTTTTTCTTTTTTTCCTTAATATTTTCTAGCCTGTCTAAAACCTGGGGTATTACGTCTACCACCCGCTCGGCTAGTTGATTGCCTCTGACTGAAAGAAGCCGTACATCATTCATTCTAAC
>DUMX01000253.1 GCA_012839665.1 Gelria sp. | reverse complement strand
AGTTTATTTTAAAAAATTTCAGTGTTAATCATAAGAAATCAGTGTCCTTCAGTGTCAAAAAAAATTCTATTTTCTTATTAACCCTTTAGCGAACAGCTCCTCAACCAGGGTTTCCAATTGCATCCCCCGGGAACCCTTAAATAACATAGTCCAGGTGTTATTAATTCTGTCCTGCAAGAATTCCAGGCACTCCGCTTTAGTCGGAAAATAACGCACCTGCTTCGGATTCATCCCCGCTTCCAATGCACCCCGGGCTATATCTTGGGCCAAGTCACCCACCGCTACCAGCAGGTCTACTCCAGAGCTATAAGCAATTTGTCCTACATTCAGGTGGGCTTCAGTTTCCAGGCTGCCCAGTTCAAACATATCCCCCAAAACCGCCAGGTATTTACCCGAAGTAGTTAGTTCCCGGCCCGTTTCCAGAGCCGCGGCCATCGAAACCGGGTTAGCGTTATAAGTATCATTAATAACTGCTCCGCCACCCTCCAGGTTAATGATATTCAAGCGATTACCACTAGGTTTATAATTTAACAAACTGCTTTTTATAGATTCCATATTTATCCCCAACAGGAGAGCCATAGCAGCAGCAGCTACTATATTAAGAGCCAGCCGTTGGGCTGGCAAGGGGAAAAACAAGGTATCTAACTGGTTATGCCAACGCATTTCTATTTCCATTCCGATATCGCTTGTCTGGCAGTCTACCACTTGAAAATCACAATCACTATTATAGCCAAAGGTATATTTTCGGCAGGAATACTCCTGGGCCTTCTCTATTAGCAGCTCATAATCGCCATTAATTAAAGCAAAACCGTCTTCCGGTATTTCTGATAATACTTCACATTTAGCTCGGGCAATATTTTCCAAACTACCCAAACTTTCAAGGTGTACCGGTTCAACATTGGTTATAATAGCGAATTGGGGCCTGGCAATGGTGGCCAGGCGCTGTATCTCACCTAACGCCCCCATGCCCATCTCTACTACCGCTACCTCGTAACTCTCATCTAATTGCAACAAGGTTAAGGGCAAACCAATATCATTATTATAATTCCCCTGTGTTTTCAGGGTTTTCCAGATAGATGACAGGTATAAAGCCAGCAGGTCTTTGATTGTGGTCTTGCCTACACTACCAGTTACCGCAATAACCGGTATTTCAAAACACCTCCGATAGGAAGCAGCTAAGGCCTGTAAGGCTTGTAGAGTATCATCTACCAGAATCAGGGTTTTATTTTCAGCCCCATAAATATCAATAGCCCGCGAAACTACTGCAGCCCGGGCACCTTGTTCCAGAGCCGTTTGCACAAAATCATGACCATCAAATCTTTCTCCTGCCAGGGCAATAAAAAGCGCTCCCTCTTCAACCCGGCGGGAATCAGTGGTAACACTGGTTATAACCTGTTTGTTATTGCCTTCTATAATTCGTCCATTTATACTACGACAAACGAACTCCAAGCTTACCTGCACTATTTGCCCAATCCTTTCAAAAATTCCGAGGCTACTTTTCTGTCATCAAAATCAAGCACCTGCTCCTTAACTAATTGGTAGGTTTCATGCCCCTTGCCAGCAATTATCACCAAATCCCCCGGTCGAGCCAGGTGTACAGCATGATTTATAGCTTCCCGCCGGTCACTAATAATAGCATAGCGCGAGCTTTTTACCTGGTCCAGGCCAGGTACGATATCGTTTATTATAGCTTCGGGGTCTTCGCTGCGGGGATTGTCAGAAGTAACCACACAAAAGTCACTATAGCGTGCTGCTACCTCCCCCATTAAAGGTCGTTTTCCCCGGTCGCGGTCCCCTCCGCAACCAAATACAGTTATAAGGCGATTAGTAGTTAACTGGCGTCCAGTCCTAAGTATATTTTCCAGGCCATCCGGGGTATGAGCATAATCAACTACTACAGTGAAATCTTGCCCTTCATCTACCTGTTCGAACCGTCCCGGTATCCCTTCCACCTTTTCCAGTGCCTTTTTTATTATTTCTAAACTAATCCCTTCCCTTAAACCAAAGGCTATAGCGGCCAGAACATTATAAATACTAAACATACCGATTAATTTAATATTAATATTTATGTTTGCACCTGCAAAAGAAAGGGCAAACTTACTGCCCTTAAGATCGGTTCTTATATTTTCAGCCTTAATATCACTATAATCGCTTAATCCATAAGTAGTTACTGGCACGTCTGCGACCTGGATGAAGTCCCGGGCATAAGTATCGTCTGCATTAACCACCGTAAAATTATTATTCCCGGAAGATATCATATCGAACAGT
>DUMX01000252.1 GCA_012839665.1 Gelria sp. | reverse complement strand
TAATATATCTGATACTGACACTTTAGATGAGATTGTACGTCAGGCCAGTAGCAATAATTCCATAATTGCCTATACGCTGGTTATAAATGAGCTGGCCGAACATTTGAGGTCCGAAGCTAGTAAACATAATGTGGTCTGTGTAGATATTGTAGGCCCCTTGATTGAGGCGTTCAAAAAAGTTAGCCATATTGAGCCTAGAAGGGAACCAGGTTTATTACGCAAGGTGGATGAAATGTATTATCGTCGGGTGGAAGCCGTGGAATTTGCTGTTCGTTACGATGACGGCAAAGACCCGCGCGGTATTAATCTGGCTGATATAGTATTAGTCGGAGTTTCCCGTACTTCAAAAACACCTCTTTCTATGTATCTGGCCCATAAACGCATTAAGGTTGCCAATGTTCCACTAGTTCCCGAAGTAACCCCACCGGAAGAACTCTTTAAAGTGGAACGGGGTAAGGTTATCGGGTTAACCATAAATCCGGAACAGTTAAATCATATCCGGGCGGAAAGACTGAAGACCCTGGGGTTAAAGGGCCAGGCCAGTTATGCTAATCCTGAACGCATACTGGAAGAAATCGAGTATTCCAGTGGAATTATGAAAAGGTTGGGGTGCCCGGTAATTGATGTAACTAACCGGGCAGTGGAGGAGACTGCCAGCAGAATATTGGAAATCTACTATAGGAGGTTGAGCAATGTCTAGCAAAAAATATGTCTATATGTTCGAGGAGGGGAGTTCGGACATGCGCTTCATCCTGGGGGGCAAAGGTGCCAATCTGGCTGAAATGACCCGCATTGGCCTGCCTGTCCCTCCTGGATTTACTATAAGTACAGAAGCATGTAACGAGTATCTGGCTTCTGGAAATGAATTCCCCGCCGGGTTACTAGACCAAGTTTTCGATGCTCTGGCTAAATTAGAGCAAGAGACAGGCAAGGGCTTTGGGAAAAAAGATAATCCTTTGCTAGTTTCAGTCCGTTCTGGCTCGGCTGTTTCCATGCCTGGTATGATGGATACTATTCTTAATCTGGGCCTTAATGATGAGAGCGTATTGGGTCTGGCTACTCTTACAGGTGATGAGCGCTTTGCCTATGATTGTTACCGGCGCTTTATTCAGATGTTTAGCAATGTAGTCCTGGAATTAGAACATAGCCTATTTGATGAAATTGTGGAGAAATATAAGCGTAAGCTCAGCCTTATTTTTGACTATGAAATCCCCGCTGGCGAGTTGCAGGAGATGATTGCTGAATACAAAGCTCTGATAAAACAGGAGGAAGGTTTTGATTTTCCCCAGGATGTCAGGGAGCAGTTAGTGCTGGCAGTTAAATCAGTGTTTAATTCTTGGAATAATCAAAGGGCCATGGTTTATCGTCGCCTAAACAAAATAGATGATAATCTGGGGACGGCTGTTAACGTACAGTGTATGGCCTTTGGTAACATGGGACAGGACTGTGGTACCGGTGTAGCATTTACCCGTGACCCCTCTACTGGTGAACGTAAACTATATGGAGAGTTTCTAGTTAATGCCCAGGGAGAAGATGTGGTTGCTGGTATTCGTACTCCCCTGCCTATATCTCACCTGCAGGATGAACTGCCTATGGTATACCAGCAGTTTGTTGATACTTGCCAGAATCTGGAAGAGCACTACCGGGATTTGCAGGACATTGAGTTTACAGTAGAAAAAGGGACTCTTTATATACTGCAGACCAGGGGTGGTAAACGCACCGCCCGGGCTTCAGTTAAGGTTGCAGTTGATATGGTTAATGAGGGTTTGATAAGTAAAGAAGAAGCATTGCTCCGAGTGGATGCCGAGCAGATTAATCAACTTTTACACAGGCAAGTAGACAACAGTGTAAAGCTAGACCCCATTGCGGTGGGACTTCCTGCCTCTCCTGGAGCTGCTTGTGGCAAAGTGATTTTTGATGCTGATTTGGCAGAAAAATTTGGTGGAGCCGGCGAAAAGGTAGTTTTGGTTAGAAATGAAACTACTCCGGATGATATTCACGGCATTATCTATGCTGAAGGAGTCTTAACTTCCCGGGGAGGAATGACCTCGCATGCTGCGGTAGTAGCTCGGGGTATGGGCAAACCTTGTGTTTGTGGGTGTGAATCTATCAAGCTGGATGCTAGTGGTAAATGTTTCCATGTAAGCGGATTAACGGTTAGAGAAGGCGACATTATTACCATAGATGGGGCTACTGGCCGGGTAATGCTGGGTGAAGTTCCTATGATAGAGCCTACTCTTTCCGATGAGTTTGAGACCCTCCTGCATTGGGCTGATGAGACCAAGCGATTAGCTATAAGGGCTAATGCTGATACTCCTCAAGATGCAGCCCGGGCTCGGGAATTTGGAGCTACTGGTATTGGCCTGTGCCGTACTGAACATATGTTTATGGCTTCGGAACGACTCCCGCATGTACAAGAAATGATTCTGGCGGAGAGCCTGGAGCAGCGGGAAAAAGCCCTGGCCAGGCTGCTTCCATTTCAGCGCGAGGATTTTTATGGAATATTAAAGGCTATGGCTCCATATCCGGTAACTATTCGTTTGCTTGACCCACCTTTACATGAATTTTTGCCTCATAAGGAAGTACTACTGTTAGAAATAGCCGAAATGAAATTTAATCATGCTGATGAAACTATGATTATGAACAAAGAAGAATTATTAAAGAAAATTGAAAGCCTCAACGAGTCTAACCCCATGTTGGGGCACCGGGGGTGTCGTCTGGGTTTAACCTTCCCGGAAATTTATCGTATGCAGGCACGAGCTATTTTCGAGGCTATGGTTCGTTTAAAACAGGAAAAAACAGAGACTTTTGCGGAGATTGAGATACCGCTGGTTATGGACGTAGCCGAGTTGGTATTTCTTAAAACTGAGATTCTGGATGTATATGAACAGGTTAAAGCCGAAAGTGGGGAAGAATTAGAATTTGCCCTGGGAACTATGTTGGAACTTCCGCGGGCTTGTATAGTAGCTGACGAGCTGGCAGCCGAAGCTGACTTTTTCTCTTTTGGCACCAATGACCTGACCCAGACTACCCTGGGTTTTAGCCGTGATGATGCCGAAGGAAAATTTATACCAGTTTACCTGGATAAAAAGATTATGTCGGATAATCCTTTTGCAGTTTTGGATCGTAAGGGTGTTGGTAGCCTGATGCGGATGGCAGAAGAAAAAGCCCGGGGAGTTAAAAAAGACATGCTTATGGGTATCTGCGGGGAGCATGGGGGGGAACCAAGTTCCATAGAGTTTTGCCATATAATTGAATTGGATTATGTAAGCTGTTCACCCTACCGTATACCAGTAGCTCGTCTGGCAGCGGCCCAGGCTAAGTTAAATAATAACTAATGTAATATTCGAATTAATAATTAACAATTATATCTGGCAATAAAATAGCCCGGAAGCTCTGCAGGTTTCCGGGTTTTTATTATTGTAGCCGCTGCCCAGTTGGTACTTTTTAGTGAATAACCAAGTATATTAATAGATAGAGGTAAATAGCCATAATTTGCAAAGAGTCGGTATTTACCTCGACTTAGAATAGCAGGGATTTTTACCCTGTTTATAGAAGAAGTAATATAAGGAAGTGATATAGTGCCAAAATTATTAATTGTCGCTATTAATGGAAGTCCCAATCGGGAAGGGAATACGTTTTTTTTGTTGCAACAAGCTATGGAGGAGTGTACGGCACGGGGTGCTGATACCAGGCTTTTATTCTGCCGGGAAATACTCAGGGATCAGAATATCCCCTTCTGTGTGGCTTGCTCTTCTCCTTGTTTGGGAAAATGCTATAAGGAAAAAGAACTGGCTAACGCCTATGATTTAATTTCTCGGGCCGATGGTTTAATACTGGGCAGTCCGGTGTATTTTGGTACAGTATCAGCCCAACTCAAAGCTTTTTTTGATAAAAGTCGGGCCTTAAGAAGCGAAAAAAAGTTGCTTAATGTGGTTGGGGGAGCCCTTACATCCGGTGGTTCTCGTTTTGGAGGTCAGGAGACTACTATCCGGGCTATGCATGATATAATGCTGGTCCACGGTATGATAATTGTCGGTGATGGTTATCATGAAGATGATTGTGGTCATATGGGAGCGGCAGCCCAGCGTCCAGCACAAGAGGACAATAACGCTATTGAACGCAGTCGTATTATGGGTAAGAGGATAGTTGAAGTAGCCCGGGCTACCAGCCCATTGAGAAAGAGATAGTACGTTAAGAATTAAGAATTAAGGATTTTGCTTATCTGGTACTTACCGGTGGTAAAGTGCTTTGTGAATTGCGCGCCTATTTTAAGGATGGTGAAATATGTTAATTCGGGAAGAGATAGAGCAAAGAGAAAAGGCTTTATTAAGC
>DUMX01000251.1 GCA_012839665.1 Gelria sp. | reverse complement strand
GCTCCCCTTTTTTCTACTTCTCGAGCCCAGCCTACCGCATCCAGTCCGGTTGCCTTTTGGCCGCCATTAATATAAACTTCCCAATTATCATGCCCTTTCTTCCTGACATCGATAGCAATAATCATACTCTGACTGCCAAATTGTTTTGCTCCGGCATTAATTAGGGAAGGGTCATTAACCGCCGCCGAGTTAATAGAAATTTTATCAGCACCAGCATCTAAGACACTGTAAATATCGTCAATAGTTCTCATACCCCCACCTACAATAAAGGGAATACTGACTTCGCGAGCAGTCTTCCGAACTACTTCCACCATAGTTTTCCGTCCTTGTACAGAGGCACTAATATCTAAAAAAACCAGTTCATCTGCACCTTCGCGGTCATAATAGGCAGCCAGCTCCACCGGGTCACCCGCATCTCGTAGATTTTCGAAATTAACGCCCTTCACTACCCTGCCTTCGCGAACATCGAGACAAGGAATAATTCTTTTAGCTGACATAACATCAACTCCTAAACTTGATTATACTGCAAAAACCTGTTCAAGTGGATATAGTTAATACATAGTCAAAGATAGTAGGTTTGAATTAAGAATTAACTTCCTCCAGGGCCTGGGTCAGGGTTATTTTACCATCGTATAGGGCTTTACCAATTATGGCTCCGCAAACACCCAGTTCTTCCATAGCCTTGAGGTTACGCAGGTCTTCTCGACTGGTAACTCCTCCGGAAGCAATAATCTGCAGCCCGCTATTCCGGGCCATAGTTTCAATGGAAGCCAGATTAGGTCCCTGCAGCATACCATCACGAGAAACATCAGTGAAAACAGCAGTTTTTACTCCCAGGGAGTTCATCTGCTGTCCGAAATCCAGAGCCGAAAGAGATGAGGTCTCTACCCAACCTTCTATCGCCACCATGCCATCTCTGGCATCCAATCCCAGGATAATATGCTCGGAGCCAAAATTACGAATAAGTTCTTTCATAAAATCTGGACTGCTTACGGCCTTACTGCCGATTATAACCCGGCTGGCTCCGGCGTTTAAGAGAGCCTCCACATCTTGCAGCCTGCGTAATCCGCCTCCCACTTGAAACGGTATATTTATACTGCCGGCTATTTGCCTTATCACCTCAGTGTTTCGGGGTTCACCGCTAAAAGCCCCATCCAGGTCAACTACATGCAGCCAGCGGGCACCCTGCTCTTCGAATTCACCGGCCACCCGGGCCGGAGTATCGGAATAAACCGTCTTATCCTCAGCCCGGCCCTGGACCAAGCGTACACATTGACCATCTTTTAAATCAATAGCTGGAAAAATAATCATACTATACTCCTTACAGTTTCCCTTTGGTTGACCAGATTCCTTCTACCCGGGGTTCAATGGCAACTGCCATTTTTAAAGCGCGGGCAAAGGCCTTAAAAATCGCCTCAATAATATGGTGGGCGTTGTCTCCCCGTAACAAATCAATATGTAGATTCATTCCGGCGGAATTAGCCAGAGCCTGGAAAAACTCCTTCACGTTTTCGCTGGCCAAATCGCCTACTTTTTCCCGGTTGATTTCAACGTTATATACCAGGTAAGGCCGACCCGAAAGGTCAATAACTACCCGGGCCAGAGCCTCATCCATAGGAACAACAACTGCACCATAACGGTTAATTCCCCGCTTATCCTGCAGAGCCATTTTTATAGCCTCACCCAGGCAAATACCAATATCCTCTACGGTATGGTGATCATCTACTTCAATATCCCCCTGGGCAGTAACTTTCAAATTACACAAACTATGAACAGATAGCAAAGTTAACATATGGCTTAGAAAAGGGATAGGGGTATCTATCTGGTAGTTGCCGGTTCCATCCAATTCCACCTGTACCACTACTTCCGTTTCTCCGGTTTTTCTATGAACTTCACCCATCCTGGTTGTTTCTTTCATAATACTACTTCCCCTTTCTTACCCTGACCGAATTGGCATGGGCAGTTAAACCTTCAACCGTGGCCAGTTTTATTATGTCATCGGCATCTTCCTGGATACCTGCTTCGGAATAGTAAATCAGACTGGATGATTTCCTGAATGTGTCTACACTTACCGGAGAATAGAAGCGGGCAGTACCACCGGTAGGCAGAATATGATTAGGACCGGCATAGTAGTCCCCAACTGGTTCCGGGGTATACTCCCCCATGAATATAGCACCGGCATTATGAATTTTCGATAAGATGCTAAACGGATTCTCCACCATCAATTCCAGGTGCTCCGGTGCCACCAGATTAGCAATTTCACAGGCTTCTTCGATACTGGAGCCTAGAACCAAAGCACCATAGTCCTCCAGCGACTTTTTAATGATTTCGCCTCGGGACATTCCTTCCACCTGGCGATTTAACTCCGCTTCCACCTGTATAATTAAATCCTCGCTATCGCTAACCAGTATGCTGCGGGCTAAAACATCATGCTCGGCCTGCGACATCATATCAGCCGCCAGGTAAACCGGGTTAGCCTTTTTATCAGCAACAATCAATATTTCGCTGGGCCCGGCCAGCATATCAATGTTTACCTCGCCATAAACCATTTTTTTAGCCAGGGTTACATAAATATTTCCCGGTCCGCTAATCAGGTCAACCTTTTTTACCGATTCTGTCCCCAAAGCCAGGGCAAAAACCGCCTGGGCTCCACCCATTTTATAAATTTCATCTAATTCCAGCTCAGCTGCTGCTACCAGGGTATAGGGATTCATGTTCCCATCCCGGTCCGGGGGACTAACCATAACTATTTCTTCTACCCCGGCTACCTGAGCCGGAATAGCATTCATCAATACTGACGAAGGATAAGCTGCGGTACCACCGGGAACGTATATCCCTACTCGTTCTAAAGGCCGAAATAACTGCCCTAATATGTTACCCCGCTCATCCGGTTCCATCCAGGAGTTTCTTATCTGCCGGGAGTGATAATCCCATATATTTTCAATCGCAGCTCCCAGTGCAGATAAATATTCATCATCTACTTTCTCATAAGCAGCCCCAATTTCTTCATCACTTACCTGGAAATTATCCTGGCTGATGCTAGCTCCGTCAAATTCAAGGGTACAAGCAAATACAGCCTGGTCGCCACTTCCTCTGACCTGCTGACCAATTTTTGCCACCTGCTCCTCATATTCCTTTAGACTAGCCTGGGCAGATGCAAGAAATTTCTTGAAATCATCATTTTCGGCTGTAAATTTTTTAATTTTCATTAATTGGCCCCCTCTACTATCTTCTGCATAGTTTCAATCATGGGTTGGATGCGTTCATGCCGGGTTCTATAACTGACCCGATTAGCTATCAATCGGGT
>DUMX01000250.1 GCA_012839665.1 Gelria sp. | reverse complement strand
CGGTTTCTCAAAAACTATCTCTTGTACTGTTTTTTTCGTTCTTACTTTCTTTTCCGTTTCTCGCACTGATAATCCTTTTGCTGTTATCTCCCGAGCCGCCGCCAGTTGTTCCTTTGGTCCCGGCAAGGAAAGTATTGCCCGAGCATGGCCTGCGCTAAGCTGCTTGGACTCGATCATTTCCAGGATAGTAGGGGGTAGATTAAGAATGCGTAAGGTGTTCGCTATATGAGAGCGACTTTTGCCAATTTTTTGTGCCAACATCTCCTGGGTATATTGATAGCGTTCTATCATCTGACGGTAGGCCTGGGCTTCTTCTACTGCAGTAAGGTCCTCCCGCTGCAGGTTCTCAATCAGGGATAGCTCTCCGGTCTGCGCATCGTCGAGTTGCCGAATTATAGCCGGTATGGTTCCTAAGCCTGCCATCTGTGCCGCCCGCCAGCGCCTCTCACCAGCAATAATTTCATACCGGTCTCCTTTTTCCCTTACCAGCACCGGTTGTAAGATTCCATGTTCATTAAGGGAGTTGGCTAGTTCCAGTAAACTCTCTTCATCGAACGTTTTGCGGGGCTGATCTTCTCGGGCTATTATCATGTTAATATCTAATTCCGTTACTTCCATGTAGCCTTCATCTTCCATGCCAAACAGTGCATCTAATCCACGGCCTAGTCCTCGTTCTCTTTTAGCCACGTTCTAACACCTCCCGGGCTAGTTCTCTATAAACTTCAGCACCTCTAGAACGGGGGTCATATGTAACCACTGGTTTCCCATGGCTGGGTGCTTCACTTAATCTGACATTTCGAGGAATAATGGTTCTATAAACCTCCCGCCGAAAGTGCCGCTTTACTTCATCTACTACTTGGATGGACAGGTTAGTACGGCCATCAAACATGGTAAAAACTATCCCCTCTATTTTTAACCTGGGGTTTAACCGCTTCTTAACCAAACTGATAGTATCCATCAACAAGGTTAACCCTTCGAGGGCGTAGTACTCGCACTGTAATGGAATAATTACCGAATTGCTGGCGGTCAATGCGTTAATGGTAAGCAATCCTAAAGAAGGCGGGCAATCTAATAGTATGTATTCATAATCATTAATAACCTGGTCCACGACGTTCTTGATCCGCTGCTCCCGATTTTCGACTGTTGCCAGTTCTACTTCCGCCCCAGCCAATTGAATAGTAGCTGGTATAATATCCAGATTTTCTATCCGGGTCTTTTTTATAACTTTCCTGGTTTCCATCTCATCAATAATGAGGTTATAAACACAATGCTTTAACCGCCTGCGCTCAATTCCTAAACCACTGGTGGCATTACCCTGGGGATCACAGTCTATTAGGAGTACCCGATATTTTTCCATAGCCATTGCTGCTGCCAGGTTTACTGCTGTTGTGGTCTTCCCCACGCCACCTTTTTGGTTGGCCAGGGAAATAATTTTACCCAAACCACTACCACCTCTCAAAATGCTTCCTAATATACTTCATCTTTCCCCTCGGGAAATCCTTCCTATGAATTAAGAAAATGGGGGAGGCGGGATTTAGTTTATTTTAAAAAATTTCAGTGTTAATCATAAGAAATCAAACTAAACCCCGCCTCCCGCCCATTTTCTTAATTTACAGGGAGGATTTCCCGGGGGGAAAGATGAAGTATATTAGGAAGCATTTTGAGAGGTGGTAGTGG
>DUMX01000249.1 GCA_012839665.1 Gelria sp. | reverse complement strand
CGCCCATCCTCAAGCGTTTTAATTATTTCATTATTTTCATTTATGACTTAGCCTCATCCAGCTCATTTGAAAAACGTTTAAATTCCTGTGTGTCAGAAGAATTCATTGACAGCCCAAGCGAAACGCCGATACCTGCAAGCGTATGTCCCAGGACTTCGCCAACGGTATAGAAGTCGTCCGTCAGTTGGTGCATATTGGTTGCTGCCGTATGTCGTAAATCGTGGAAACGTATGTGCGGCATATTTAAATCTTCAAGCAGCCAAAGTCACAGTTTGAAATAGGTGATTCTATACAGCAGATTATTTTGCTAATTCTCCCGGATGGCTGCAAGAATACTTGTTTTTTTCAATTCGGATTTTGCATAAACAGAAAACACAAGATAAATCGCTATTAACACAGCAGCCAAGGCCAGCAAGAACACCCACGGAAGATTTAGTGTGATACAATGATTGCTTGCATTCAGCCGTCTGCAAACGATAATGCTTAAAACACCTCCGCCTATCAGTGAGAATATCAGTGAGCCAAAAATGTATGTGCCAATCTCTCTATTAAGCATAACAATCAGTTGATTTTGCGTTATGCCTACGGCTTCAAGCAAGCCAAATTCGCGTTTTCTACTCTGGAAGTCTACCATCAACATATTCATAAGGCTTATGACGCCAAGTACAAACAGGATTACAGAAATCATATAAAAAGTCATTTTTTGCTATCTTTGTGTAAAAAATGCCATAGACAATCGTTGCCGCCAAGATAGCCGTCAGTGCAGCGAGCAAAGGTACAGGAATGGGGACGCCTGCTTTCTATATAGCCCCCTAATAAACTAGATGACACGGGGTGTCAAAAGGACCGTCCCCATGGCACGCTCGAAAGGACCGTCCCCATGGCACGCTCGGGTCCCCGTGTCACGTCCCCATGGCACGCTTCCGTAATTAGCTAATATAAATTGACAACTTAGCTAACATATTTTAATATATTAGCTAATAAAAGAACTGGGGGTGAGCTTATGCGGGTCAATACCACGGATTTGCAGAATGCTTTCGGGAAATATCTGTCCCTGGTAGAGAAGGAAGATATTATTGTTACCAAAAACGGTAAGAGCGTGGCCAAACTGATTCGCTATAATGAACCTGATTATTTTCTGGTCCACGAAGAAGCCAAAGGTTATAAAACTACCAAGAAAATCAGCTATGAAGAATACATGGAACTGGTTGACTCAACTGACCAGAGATATGAACTTATCGATGGCGAGATTTATCTGCTGGCGTCACCAAGTTTTAAACATCAGATTGTGGTTAACGAAATAGCGGGTCATTTTTATAACTATTTTAAAGGAAAGTCTTGTCGCTCGTTAACTTCGCCATTGGATGTGAGGCTGTTCGGATTTGCGACCAAGTTTGAAGAAGATCCCAATGTTGTTCAGCCGGACATTGTTGTCATCTGCGATATAGACAAGGTCAATGAGTTGGGCAAATACGAGGGCATACCCACACTTGTGGTTGAGGTATTGTCTCCATCGAATAAAGGCAAGGATATGGCTATAAAACTAAATCTGTACATGAAAAGCGGGGTTTCGGAATACTGGGTGGTAAATCCTGAGAACAAGAGCATTTTGCAGTATTCCTTTTCTCCGGAAAGGAATATTGAAAGCCTAAAAAGCCTCAAGGTGGAAGATACTATAGAATCAAGTGTTTTTCCAGAACTTAAGATACCCCTGGCAGATATTTTTGCCGATATATAAATGCCCTGGGATTTGCATATAATTATGCCTTAATAAAAAAAGGGGAATTGAACCGCAACAGCGGCGATACAAATAGTAATAAATCCACAGCCAATTACAAGAAAGTCTCCGCACAACACCCGGATAATTCCTGTAGGAGCGCCCGGGTTTCCGCAGTGGCGATGCCCGTTACTTCCAGCCTATAATCAGCTTGAAACTCTGCCACCATATCTCGGGTTTGCTCGTCATACACCTTGTTTGCCCGGCAATTATAGCCCAGTGCGATAAGCTGCTGCTTCATTTCCAGGACATCATCCCCGGTAAACCCTTCCTTTAAGAAGGGTATTTCAAAGGATTCAGCCATCGACTTCAAGTGCTGCAATCTTTCATCAATGTTTTCCGGGGTAACTTTATATGCTTCGGTCTGGAGCCCATTACATATCAAATCTCCGCCTGCCGGTGCATAATGTACCCTATCCTTATAATTGTCAAGATTGCCGACAAAGCCTTCCAGGTCGCTGAACATGTGAATCTCAGCGTTGTCATATTTCAATATACTAAGCATGATATCTTTATGGATGGCCAAATAATCATCGACTGTACCTTCACAGACCAGATCATAGGTGTTCAGAATACTTATACAGGGAACAATAAATACAAATTTAATCTCAGGATTCTCTTTCAGAAAGGGAATAATATTCTGCTCAACATTATTTTTAGCTTTTGTACGATAATCGATCACGGAACTCTTATCAGCCACCTTGCCATGACGGACGTAGAGGCTGCGGGCAACCGCCAGGGTACTGTATATACTGGTGCTCTGGTTCCTGTCCACCTCAAACACTGTTTTCGCGGAAATCTTATCCCGCTCCGTATCGTTTCCCGGCTGAAATTGATTGCCTAACCAGCTAATCAGTATATAGGCGCTCATTTTCGATACATCTTTATTTAAAACATATTTAACATCATCGATTGGGTTGGAGTTATAGAGATATAATGGGATATCGCCTTCATACTCCATGTGTAAATGGGGAAAGTTTAACTCGTAATAGATAGTTTGCAGCCGGTTCCTTTTTAGGGATTCCCGTAGAAACAGGGTATAAATGTCGGGTCTGCCCGCTGATTTGCTTAATGAAATAACTTTAAGTCCAGACTGTTCACCTAGTTTGTCGCTGGAAATAAAGTTCGATAACGACGAACCGACAATCACCGCCTCTGTGGGAGTGTTTTTAATGCGGCCAATCAGCCAATACATAGCGTATTCCTGGGTGTATTTATAGTAAGACTTCATTTCGGAAAGCGGTGAGTGATACTGCATAAACGGATCAACGATGATGTTGATCATCATCAGTACCAACAGGCATACGGATGTAACCCCCAAAACAAAAGCGACCCATTTCTTTTTGTTCATCACCACACCCCTTAAAATCCCTGGTAGATGAAGGCCGAAATTGACGACATGGACAGTATAGAGCACACCAGCAGAATCACGGTGAACACGGCGTTGACTATCGTAGGTTTAAACTCGATCTCATGTAAATTCTTACACAAAAGGATAATGACAAAGGCGAAAGCCAAAAACAACATCATATCAAGCCCGTTGACCCATGCACTGGAGTTTACCACATGAAGCCGGCTTTCCAACCCGGTGATTACCGGCACCTCAAAACATTCCAACAGGGTTGGCGAAACCGCCGGAGTTTGAAACTCCGCTATTCTTTTGATAATGCTAAAACCCTGGGTGATAGAGTCCGCTCTGAAGAATACCCAGGCAATGTTGACAAATAAGAAGGTTACAAACCATTGCAGGACCTTATGCATCTTATTCCATTGGGTTGTAAACCTTCTGGTCAAGACACTGGTCAGGCCATGCAGGAACCCCCACAGAACAAAGGTCCAATTAGCTCCATGCCAGAAACCGCTGATCAGGAACACGATCATAATATTGGCGTAAGTCCGGACTGGTCCTTTGCGGTTGCCGCCCAGCGGGATATATATATACCTGGTCAGGAATCTGGTTAAGGTAATATGCCATCTTTTCCAGAAATCCTGGATCGACAGAGCCTTATAGGGTGAGTTAAAGTTGATCGGTAGCTTGATATTGAACATCAGCCCAATACCTATGGCCATATCAGTATAACTGCTGAAGTCAAAGTATATCTGGAAGGTATAAGATAGCATTACAATGAACGCATCCAGAGAGGTTAATGATCCAACCGAACCATAGCCCCAGTTTACCGCCTGGGCAAAAACATCGGCAATAAAAATTTTTTTGGCCAGGCCCATGGCAAACATCAAAATACCATATGAAAAATTTTCGTAGTTTATACTATGATTTTTCTTTTCGTTAAGCTGGGGCATGAATTCATCATGTAAAACGATAGGTCCTGCAATCAAACGCGGGAAAAAGGCTACAAAAACCGCATAGTCCAGGAAACTGTAATCAGTCGTTTCTCCCCGGTAGGAGTCAACTACATAGGCAATTTGCTGAAAGGTCAGGAAACTGATACCCAATGGCAGGATGATATATCTCAGCTCAAATGAATCCTGAAATAGCAGATTGATATTTTCGATAAAGAAATTGTAGTATTTAAAGTAAAACAGTATCAGAAGATTTAAACTGATTACAATGAAAAGAAGCCACTTTTTTTGCGCAGCAGTTCGCCCGGAGGCCAGCAATAGTTTGGAAAAAAAGTAGTTTAGAAGTATGCTGGCGCAAATGATATAAAGATATCTAAAGTTGAAATACGAATAAAAAACCAGGGACATGACCAGGAGCAGAGCTTTGGCCAGCAAGTTCCATCCCAATTTATGCAATTGATAATAAGCGATTAATGTAAATGGCAAAAATGCCAGGATAAATATGTACGAGTTGAACTGCAATTCCGTAACCCTCTGAATATTCATTTACAACTATAAGAATTGTCGTATACTCGACTATATTATCATATGAATGAGGGTCCAGGGTAGTAGGAAATGAGTATAACCTGTACTTACAATTAAGGCGCATCATTTATATAATTAATAGAAGCTAATTTATAATCTGGGAGAGGACCTACAAAATCACCGAACCCTTGTTATGTAGGTATTGGATAAACTTGGGCTTGATTGAGCAGGGTTTTTAAAACAGAAGTCTGACATATTTTGAATTCCAGTTTGCAGAGTTGCGTAATCTACTTCCGTATAATTATGCCGTAATGAAAAAAGGGGAATTGAAATGGGTTGTACGAAAGCATATGTTGAGTGGAATGGATTTGAGGGAACAGTAACCATTAATGAACCAGTTTTACGTTATCCTGGTAACCCTATATTAACATGCCATGACGTCAATAAAATATGGGGTGATGATGCTCGTTTATATACTTACACGGTTCATAATGCAGGAATGGCAAAAGTGACTGGTGCGAATGGCAAGACTCAAACCATAATGCTCTTTCGTTCCCATATTGCTGATGGCCGTAGTGTAATAGGAAAAGCTGTAAGTGAGAATGGCTTAAATGGTTGGAAGGTGGACCCCAGACCATTTTTATTACCTGCGACAGAGAATGATATATTTGCAGAGGGTGCGGATATTGCCTCCATTATCGAATCTGAGGCCGGCGGTGTGGAAGATATGCGGGTTAATCCCGTTGGGAGCGGCTTGTATGTATTAACTTACAGTGCCTACCACGGACAGGTTACTGATAGGGTCAAGGTTATGATGGCTGTAACCAAGGACTTTAAAACTGTTATTCGCTATGGTCCCATATCTGAACAAGACATGCGTAATGTAGTTATATTTCCTGAACCTGATAAGAAAAAAACCTGGATAGCCTTGCTGCGGTTTAATGACAAAGACAAGGAAGCTTTCGGCTTCGGTTATATCGGTGGATTATTTAGGGAAATACGTACAGGTTTCGCACCAAGTCCTACTGGACCATGGGAAATCGGTAATGTAATCATGAGAAGCGGTCACGGGCCCAGTGCATTTCAGGCTAAGATTGGTCCAGGCGCCCCGCCTGTTAGGACTAAATATGGATGGCTAAACATCTTTCATGGTGTACGTTCAACCATGGCTGGGAACCCTTATACCCTGGGGGTGGCATTCCATGATCTGGAAGACCCAACTAATACAAGTAAACTCCGCATTAGTGCGAAACCGTTATTAATGCCCAGTGCAAGTGATTGTTTAGTAAGAGAGACTGATTATGTCCATGTTCCTAATGTAGTGTTCAGCTGTGGTGCATTAACTGGCAAGGACGATACCGTAGCTATTTATTATGGCGGTAATGATACCGTTATGAATGTGGGCCTGGCAAATATACAAATTCTAAATGATATGTGTAATGTTTTCCGCCTGGACCCATTGACAGGGAAACATCTATATTCAAAGTAACCAGGAAACTGGGAATGAACCCAGTCTCCTGGTCACTCTTCGCAGTAGGGTCGATACTTTTTCACCTTGCGTCTGGGTTTGCAAGATATCTTGCAAGTGGACCGGGGGCGGCAAGGATATATGGGCGGACATGGCCGCGGTGGACAAGGTGGATGGGGTGGACAAGGCGGCACTGGTGGACGTGGGGGAATTGGCGGCGGGAAACGCTGGTTGAAAAACCGGGTGACTTTCTCCAATTTTCTAAGGAGAAGCCATTCTTTCATAATTACTGTTTCCAGGGTTTCATTTACGACTACATTAAAATCTATTAGAACATCTGGCGGGGTACATGATGATATATAACCAATAAACTTTTGAATTTTCTCCGCTTCTGCATTTAGCAAATGAGATAAAGCGATTTCTTCCAGGGCGATAGAATCCAGAAGATCGATAATTGCATGATGTAAATCAGGACGGTGTTGCTGAGGGGGGAATTCAGGCATAGTCATACTACTCAACGCCTTTCTGATACTGGTTTGTTAATATTAATATTCAATCGGGTCACTATTGGTTAACAAATAACCAATTAAATATTAAAATAGAAATCTAACCCCCTGGATGAGTTGTTCTTGCTGCAGATTAGAAAAATTGGCCTAAAATAAGGCTTGAGATGGAGTCAAAACTCCACCTCAAGCAAGTCTCGTTTATTTTTTTCGGGTATAGGTTACAATTGCATTCTTCGTTGTTCAACAATCCCTTTCTAAGTAGGCTCAGTATAGTATGCGACATCGGAGTCTTCAACCTGTTGATCTGAATAATATCCAATAACTGTCGCTGTATTGCTTTGATCTCCCCCTATGAATGTGCCGGTTCTAATTTCTTCGAAGTATGCTCCGGGTGGCAATATCCCTCCTATTGAAATTGGTCCTAATACTGAATCGGTTACAGATACACCGGTTAGGGTTACATTACCCGTGTTAGTTATGACAAATTTAAACATAGGATCTGTAGTTATACTTGGTCCCGGGGGGCTATCTGCATCATTCCAGGTCTCCCCGCCATCACCGGAAACGTATTTCTTTATTGTTATTGATGGTAGTGGGTTTTCTATCAAATCTTCCAGTTTAAATTGCAGCAGCATTTGACTTTTAATGACTGTCCTTAGAGTCTGGTTGACGCTTTTATTAATCTTTATTAAATCATCCTGGGTTGGGGGTTCGGTGGGAGTTTGTTCCAATAGAGTTCCTAAAATATACTGGATTTTTTCTGCTTCAGCATTAATGATGTGCGCCAGTCCCAGCTCTTCGAAGGCAATTGATGCTAAAAGCAAATTAACAACATCATTTCTATTAATACTAATAGTTGCATCAATATCGGGTATGGTTGGAAATGACATGATTCTACACTCCTTTCCATAAATATTTGGATCGTTGGGATTTACGGAAAAGCCACTATACCTCCCTTTGCATAAACTCAATTTATTATATGGATCGGAGTGTTATTTTGTTACAGTATATCCATTAATGTCTTATTTTCCTAACTGTTGCTTTTTACTACTTACCTCAGGATTAAGATTTTAGATTGACGCGCACATTCTCCAGCAAGTTTAACTTATGTCTAAACGACCCCCTTTACTTTCAGGGGGTCTATTTTTGTGCAAAGAATAGAGCATGCCATTCACAATCCATAATATGAAAATAATAGTGTCTAAGGAAGGAAAGAGGAAGGTTTTGACGAATTTCATAATGTATTAAGGAAAACTGACGGGGTTAAAGTATTTTATGTTATTACGGTAGCGGGGGATGAATAGGAGGACTGCTAGTGTATAAGGTATTTTGCGGTAACAAATATGTCAAAAAGATTGGTATGGTCGGTTCATTTATTTTGGTTCTGTTTTTAGCTGTTTTACTGAAACCAGCTATGGGGCAAGGGGCCAGCGTAGATGCACAAAGCCATAGTTTAAAATGCTCCTTTGGCACCAGGAATGTGCAGGCCGTGTACATAGACCTGAAGGACCCATCAATCCAGATAGAGGCGGAAATAGCTGGTGGACAAATCGGTAAAGTTGATAGTCTGGCCAATATTGCTGCCCGCAGTAAGAATGCTGATAGGGAAGTGGTAGCCGCTATTAATGGTACCTTTTTCAGTGCTTATGAAGGGGTACCTTTTCCATGGGGAACTATTCAAAGCCGGGGCGTTTTTCACCATCTGGGTAATACCGGTACTGCAGTCGGTTTTACTAAGGATAATCAGTTTTTCATGGATTCTTTGTATGTAAGCATAAAAGGTGGTGTGAATGGTAGTTATGAATGGCCGAACAATTGGTATGCCTGGGGATTTAATCATCATTACACCACACCTGATGCAATTGCTATTTTCACACCTGCCTATGGGAATACTACCGGTCCCCATTCCTATACTTCTGCAGTTGTAGAGAATAAACGAGTCGTACAGATTGTTCAAGGGCAGGCTCGGATTCCTGCCAACGGCTATACTATTGTATTTGGAGACAGCAGGTGGTTGGACTGCTTTAAAATCGGTAATGAACTGAGCTATAGGTTGGAGTATAATCGTACCGATTTTTCGGGTGGCATGAGACCAGGGGTACCAATTGCGTGGGAGAATGTGTATACAACTATTGGTGCCGGTCCGAGTTTGTTGAAAAACGGAAGCATTACGGCCAACGGAGCGGCAGAGGGTTTTAGCGAAGACAAAATAACGACCAACCGTGGTCAACGCAGCTTCATTGGCATTCGTCCCGACCGCGTTCTGGTAATGGGAACGGTTCCTAACGTGTCTATAAGAGAACTTGCTGAAGTTGCTCAAAAGTTGGGGCTAACCGATGCCATGAATCTGGATGGGGGAGCATCTTCGGGATTATTATATAAAGGAAAATATTTGACCCCTCCCGGGCGTTTGCTTAGCAATGCACTGGTGGTTACACAGCAGAAGGGTAGTACACAGAAGGCAGTCATCCGGGTTCTGCTGGATGGCAAATCTTTAAGCTTTGAAGTAGCACCTATCAATGAGAGTGGACGCGTATTGGTTCCTATGCGCCGCATTTTTGAATCACTTGGTGCAACTGTCCATTGGGATTCTACCAACAGGACTGCTACCGCTGTTCGTAACGATAGAACGGTCAGGTTGCAGATTGGTGCCGAGGAGGCATTTATCAATGATCAAGCCTACGAATTGGATGTACCCGGGAAAATTGTGGGAGGGCGTACTCTGGCTCCGCTACGCTTTGTAGGTGAGGCATTTGGAGCTGATGTGAAGTGGGATGGGACTACCCAGACTGTTATCATCACGTCACCAACCGATGTCATTCAAGACGTACCTATAGCTCAGCCAGCCGGGGAAACACCTGACTTTCCGGGTTACCTGGGTAGCACTAACTCAAAGGAATATCATCACCTGGACTGTCGACATGCTCATGAACTAATCCAAGAGGAAATAGTGACCTTTGAAAGCGAAGAAGAAGCCCAGGCTGCTGGATATATACCCTGTAAAATTTGTAATCCTTAAAATTCAGATATATAAGAAAAACGGTTAAAAGCTGCTGGCTTTACCAGTTTACCAATGTCAATCTATGCCTCAAAGCGTCTTAAACGTAGTGAATTGCTGACTACTGATACGGAACTAAAAGCCATGGCTGCTCCTGCTATGACCGGAGATAAAAAACCAAGAGCCGCAAAAGGTATGCCGATACTATTGTAGAAAAAGGCCCAGAATAGATTTTGTTTAATAATTTGCATGGTTCGGCGGGATAATTTGATAGCCGTAGAAATGCCCTGCAAATCACCACTCATTAAGACAATACTGGCTGTTTCCATGGCTACATCAGTTCCGGTACCAATGGCTATGCCGATATCAGCAGTGGCCAGAGCCGGAGCATCATTAATTCCGTCACCCACCATCGCTACTACTTTTCCATTTTGCCTAATTTTCTCTACTTCCTCAGCTTTTTTTTCGGGCAGTACTTCGGCCAACACCGTTTCGATTCCTACCTGCCGGGCAATAGCCTGTGCAGTACGTTGATTATCGCCACTAATCATGTATACTTCAAGATTCATATCTTTAAGTGCCTGAATGGCGTTAACTGCGTTTTCCTTAATCGTATCAGCCACTGCCAGCAAGCCCGCCAATTTCTCGTCTATAGCCAGATACATAGCAGTTTTTCCTGCTTCCTCCAACTGAACAGCCTGGCTTTCAGCGTTGGTAGTATCTATGGCTTGGCTGAGCATAAAACTACGGTTGCCGATAGTTAATGTCAGGTCATTGCTTTTTCCCGCTACACCTTGACCAGGATAATTTTTAAAATCTTCGGGGTCAGGTAAATCGCCGTACTGTTTTTGAGCGCGGGCATAAATGGTCTGACCTAGCGGATGTTCGGAACGTTTTTCTAGGACTCCAGCCCAGCGCAGTACTTCATCCTGTCCGTAATTACCCAGGGTAATAATATCGGTAAGGGCAGGTTCTCCCCGGGTTATGGTACCAGTCTTATCCAAAACCACTACGTCCAGCTTTTGCATTAGTTCTAAATATTCACCCCCCTTTATTAAAAGACCATTTTCAGCTCCTTTGCCCGTTCCCACCATTATGGCGGTAGGAGTGGCCAACCCCAGAGCACAGGGGCAGGCTATTACCAGGACCGCAACTGCTGTAATAATGGCCAGGTTAATGTTACCGTTGAACCAGAACTGCAGGACAAATGTAAGAAGGGCGATACCCATAACTGCAGGGACAAAGATGCCTGAAACCTGGTCGGCTATCTTCTGTACCGGAGCTTTGGATTCTTGGGCCTCCTCTACAATTCTAATAATCTGAGCCAGGGTAGTATCGGAACCGGTACGAGTAACCACAAATTTCAGGCTGCCATTTTTATTGATGCTGGCACCTACCACTGCATCACCTGGCCTTTTCTCCACCGGCAGGCTTTCTCCAGTTAGCATGGATTCGTCAACGGATGAACTACCTTCCTGCACAGTCCCATCAACAGGAATTCTTTCGCCCGGGCGAATAACTACCAGGTCACCGGTTCTAACTTCTTCTATGGGTACATCCATTTCTTCTCCCTGACGTATTACTCTGGCGGAACGGGGCTGCAAACCGCTGAGGGCTCGGATGGCATCGGAAGTCTTGTTTTTAGCCCGTTCTTCCAGGTATTTACCTAATAGTACCAGGGTAATAATAGTTGCCGAGGCTTCAAAATATATATTTTCCAGGTCTCCTTGGAAAAATACATTATACAGGCTAAATAAATAGGCTGCTGATGTACCCAGTACCACCAGGACATCCATATTACTTCCTCCGGAACGCAGGGCCAGAAACGCACTTCTATAAAAACGGTAGCCAATAATGAATTGCACTGGTGTGGCCAGGGCTATTTGTAAGTAGGGATTATTTAAAAAGGGCACCTGGACCCTAAACAACATCAATATCATATTAAGTATTAGAGGGAATGCCAGAATAGCAGAAATACCCAGTGATAACTTTAAATTCTTAATTTCGGTATCATCATCTGGGCTATCGAGCTTAATCCCCTGTTCCTCTGCCAGTACCTCGTAACCAGTTTGCCGCACTGCCTCTTCCAGTTCCGCTTGTTTAATTACTTCTGGATCATAAAGGATGGTAGCTTTGTTACTGAGGAGGTTAACCTGAGCCTGGGTCACCCCGGGCAGGCTGTTTAATTTCTTCTCTACCCGTGCCGAGCAGGCTGCGCAGGACATTCCGCCTATTTTGATGGTATTTTTTATCTCCTCCATAGCACATCTCCCTATGTTTATGCTCCGTAACGCTCATCGGGACTTTTATTTAACTACTTCATATCCTGCATCAGTAATTGCTTTTTCGAAATCATCTAAAGTTACTTTTCCCGTTTCATAGGATATTTTTACTGTTTTTGCAGAGAGGTTAACACTGGCTTTTTTTACTCCGGCAAGGTTCTGTAATGACTTTTCTACCGCCGCTTTACAATGCTTACAACTCATTCCGTCAACATTTAAGACTACTTGTTTCATGAACGACACCTCCTGTTCCTAATATTAACCAAACAAATAATAACTATTTATCTCAGCATTCTAAAAACAGTGGTCAACACTTCATCAATAACCTGGTCGTCACCTGATACCAGTTGTTCTTTAACACATGACTTCATATGTTGCTCTAAAAGCAGTTTTGCTACTCCATTAAGAGCTGATTGTGCCGAGGTTATTTGATTTAAAATATCATCACAGTAAACCCCTTCCTCAATCATTCGCTTGATTCCCCGTACCTGGCCTTCAATACGATTAAGACGGACCGTAAGTTCCTTTACCGCCTTCTCGTCATTCCAGGTCCGGTTTTTCTTGTTTGCTTCTACACAGTTATTACATTTGGTATTTGTATCTTTTTCCATATCGTAATCACCACCATGTACAGTATAGTATACCCCCCTATACTATACAAGAAATATTTTCCTTGACAGAAAAGGTTTATCACGATAAACTTCAAGTCAGGTTTATCGTGATAAACCTTTTCTACAAGGAGGATCAATGATGGAAGAATTTAAACTTTTTGATGCCGAATACAAATTTATGGATATCATTTGGGAACTGGAACCCATAAACTCTACGGAATTAACTAAAGTTTGCTTAAAAAAATTGGGGTGGAAAAAATCTACAACCTATACCATGATAAGAAAATTAGCCGGGCGGGGTATTTTAAAAAATGAAAATGCGACGGTGGTAGCCCTGGTAAAGCGGGAAGAGGTTCAAAAACACGATAGTGAAGTGCTGCTTAAAAGGACATTTAATAACTCCCTGCCTATTTTTCTGGCTACATTTTTACAAGACAAAAAGCTATCTAAACAAGAAGCCGAGGAAATTAAAAAAATGATAGAGGAGGCAACGAAATGAGCAATTACTTTGTAACCGTATTAAATATGAGCCTTACTGCCAGTTATGTAGCTTTGGCAGTTATTATAGTCAGGCTGCTGCTAAAAAGAGCGCCCAAGATATTTTCCTATGCTCTGTGGGCGGTTGTATTGTTCCGGTTGCTGTGCCCTCTTTCATTTAAAAGCCCTTTTAGCTTGATGCCTGGTAATAATGAAATTATCCCCCACGATATTATTTATTCTCAAAATCCTGCTATAAATACCGGTGTTACCATAGCCGATAAGGCCATAAATCAGTCTATACAATCTACTTTGCCACCGGTCAATCCGACTGCCAGTGTTAATCCCATGGGAATCGCATTGGAAATAGGAGCATTAATCTGGATACTGGGAATTGTTGTACTTTTAGCCTATGCGTTAATCTCCTATGTTGGATTGAAACGCAGACTTTCTACTGCTACATTGGTTAATGATAATGTTTATGAAACTGATGGTATCAAAACTCCATTTGTCTTAGGTCTGATTAAACCAAAAATCTATATTCCCACCAATCTGCCGGGAAGTGAACTGGGTTATATCATCAAACACGAAGAAACCCATATCAGACGGTATGACTATATTATTAAGCCGGTAGCATTTTTGGCCCTGGTCATGCACTGGTTTAATCCTCTTATATGGATTTCCTATTTTCTTATGGTCAAGGATATGGAAATGTCTTGCGATGAAAGCGTAATGAAGCAGTTTAGTGGAGACATACGGGCAAACTATTCAAACTCTCTGTTTTCCTTTTCTGTAAAGCAGAGTGGCCTCTTAAGCCCTCTGGCCTTTGGGGAAAGTAATGTCAAATCTAGAATAAAGAATGTACTGAATTATAGAAAACCAGCCTTTTGGACGGTGTTGGTTATTGCTGTGGCAGCAATAACGATATCATTGGGACTTATGGTTGATCCGACAAATACGATTACCTATAAAAATGAAGCACTGGGGTTATCATTGAAACTTCCGAAAGATTGGGAAGGCAAATACATTATAAAGGAAACAGATAATAATATCACTATTTACAATAAGAAGATTTACGAAAAATATGACGGTATGGGGCGTATTGCCAGCGTAGAGCGGCAGATTGGAGAAATGATTACCGCAGAAGATATGTTGCAGGCACCTGTAGGGCAACAAATTGTGTTGCAGGGTAATGGATTTACATACTTTATCCAAATGCCATCTGATGTACAGTATTCTTTGGATGATACAGCACTTAGCAATGAATACAACGCCATGAGTGAACAAATTGCAGATATATCGAGTAGCGTTGCCCTTATTGGAAAACGGCAACCTGTGGCTGCGAATGCGGGGTTTAAAGTAAAAGGTACCAGTTTCTTTACCATAGAAATCCCCAAAGGCTGGGAAATGAAAGCCATGGAAGGCTTCCCGCCTTACTGGACCATGTATGTCGGTAATCAACAGGTGGGGAGAGTGGAATTAGTTCCATATTATAGCACGGAAAGCTCCGATGAAAAGTATTTATTGGATGACCAAACCTCACGCAAAGTACGAATCGTTATTAACCCGGAAGACACTGACCACAAAACAATCGAAAAAATAGTAAACAGTTTTCAGTTTGTAGGTGGTCCTTATAATGTGGTTGATTTGTTAACTGCGGCAGAAGAATACGTAGCACGAGGCGGTGAAAGGATTTTCGGCCAGATAGCTGGTTTTAAGATGGAAAATGGAAAACCGGTAGCTGTTCATGTCAAGATCATGAAATTCATACCTGATGATTCGGGAGATCACGACCCTAATGGGTTTCATATTGAAGATTTAAACCAGACGAAAACCTATACATTGGATTCTGGAGTAAATATTGTCCCGCTGATAGCACCGAATCATCATACTTATGGGATTTACGAGATGCCGTTGCTGAATGAGGCTTTTATAAAGAATTACCCGAATTACGGGCAATTTTTCTATGATTTTATCATAGGCAGCGACGGACAGTTGAAAATTGTTTTAGGTCGCTATGTACCTTAACTAAAGATGGCCAAATCAGAGTGACAAGGGGACGGGGTTGTTGACAACATTCTTAAGCCAGGTTAATCTTGGCTTTAGGGGTGTATTTATTTGGCAAGACAAGCAAGGAAGAAAAGTGCCACCGGGATATATCACATAATGATGCGGGGCATAAATCGGCAGAACATATTTGAAGACCAGGCTGATTATACTAAATTTCTCCAAACCCTGAAGCAGTATAAAGAAATAAGCGGATATCAAATCTATGCCTACTGCTTGATGGGGAATCATGTTCATCTACTATTGAAAATGGGTGCAGAACCTACTTGAACAAGTGATGCGCCGGATATGTGGGAGCTATGTTTATTGGTATAACCAGAAATACCAGAGGATAGGAAACCTGTTTCAAGATCGATTCAAAAGTGAAGTAGTCGAGAATGACCGCTATTTTTTGACTGTTCTGAGACATATTCATCAAAATCCTCTAAAAGCCGGGTTAGTAAAAAATATTGAAGATTATCAGTGGGGTAATATCAGCAAATATATTAATAGATCGGAGTTTGTTGATACCAATTTTGATTCCACTGCAAAAAGTAATAAATATGCATACGGCTGAATAATTAGACGCGGAAACCGCGGAATCATTAGGAAACTACGCGGATTTATTTAGGGCTAAAATAAAGAGAAATACGAAGTATTTCAACGATAATTATTAATTCTTAATTTCTAATTCTTAATTCAAACCCACTATCTTTTAACCTGCGTATTCACTAATATGCAATCAAATAAGGGTTTTTGCAGTAGAACCAATTTTGCATTGCAAATGTTTGATGCAGATCGAGAAAAGGCTGTTAAAAGCCTTATTCAATTCTGTAAGATGGTAAGCGATGATCAGTGCCTGGAAATGGAGGACAACCATCAATAATGTGTCAACAACCCCGTCCCCTTGTCATATTTACAGTGTCACGCATCAGTCAGATAACCCGGCTGGAAAACTACCTGCAGACAGACGGAGTATTGGCAAATGGAAAGATTAATCCTAAGACTGATGCCGATATGACCTTACGGCTGGAGATTACCAGCGTCCTCAACTATCTGGAAAGGCGAGGTTATCTCAAAGAGGTTGCCTGGCTTCCGAACGATTTTGAGACCAACCGAGATATGGAGAAGACCCTGGGGTTTGAGCCCGCTTATAAATACCTGGGGGACAACCAGAACAACTTTTTTGCTAATCTGGATATGCAGAAGCCGCTGAACATTGAGGGTTATGATGTGCTGCTCCGGGCCGGCACTTATAAAGGGATGAACCCCAAAGAAATCATAACTTATGATTTTGAGGTGCGCGGTGTTCCATATCAACTCATACTTGAACCCGTGTCAGCACAGGAAAATCGGGTATCACTTCAGAATGCTAAGGGTGATAAGCTGATAACCACCGGTCTATAGTTTCTATCGCTGGCATCAGTAATCGGCCTAAGGAGGCTCTGGATGCTGAAGAACTGACCTTGAATGTTGAAAATAACAATTGTAAGCTGCGAATCATCTTCCAGAATATCGGCATTACCTATGGTACCGGCGGAGACGCCGGGGCTGACTACAATATGTTCATCCTGATCGCTACCCCGGCTCAAAGGTAATACGGTCAAACAGGAAGTAACTGTTTTACGTGTGATTCAAGGTAAGAGAGACTATCCTATCTTATTTGCTGATTATATTTCTAACAAAGATGAATAGGAAGCAGTGATGTAACAGGAATCAGTCAGAACATCGAGTTAATTCCCAAAACTATTTGCTACCGTTGCTTTTGAGCGCTTGGAACGAGCATCTTAAAAGAATCCAGTAAAGAAAAGGTGGTTTTCAGCACCAGTTGCAGCGCGGCTTATTGAGGTTGTCAAGAGAACCGTCCCCTTGACAATTTTTAACCTTGTGCCATACTGATCTGTAAAAAGCAAATTCCTATCTATTATCCCGCAAACACCCAACTCTTCCATAGCCTTGAGATTGCGCAGGTCTTCCCGACTGGTAACTCCTCCGGAAGCAATAATCTGTAATCCAGTATTTCGTGCCATAGCTTCTATGGAGGCCAGATTGGGCCCCTGTAACCGACCATCGCGAGAAACATCCGTGAATACGGCTGTTTGTACCCCCAGAGATTTCATCTGCTGCCCGAAATTCAGAGCCGATAGAGATGAGGTCTCCACCCAACCTTCTATCGCTACCAAACCATCTCTGGCATCCAGACCCAGGATAATATGCTCCGGACCAAAACTGCTAATAAGGTTTTTGATAAATTCGGGGCTGCTTAATCTTTCTTCAACGATTACTCTAACGTAAATTCAGCGGTCAGTACATGACTTTGTTCGGGTTGTGAACCCGTTCTATTAATGGAGTGCTTTTCCGGCAAATCACTAATTGTTGAAATGGTTTTGAATACGCGATACTGACCCGGCTTGTAATCGTACTGCTCTGGATACAGGTAAATGGTAAACTCTTCGGACTTATTAGGTAACAAGCTAATTTTAACCAAGTTATATACAATATTTAAAGGGATCTTTTTCCATTCAGAGTCTTCATAATGTTCAATTGAGTAATTCATGTCGGTATAAGCCTTACTCGATGTCGTGTTGGTAATAATAACGTGCACCTTATCTGCTGAGCTATAGGTGTCAGGCACCGCTTTCATAGTTATATTAGCTTTCATTTTAGCCTCCAATCCCGAAGGATTCTGCTTGCTAGAAACTAGTCTTGATGTTTCAGGTGCCGGCAATTCTTTATAATCTTGCCTCTGATTACACCCAGCACTTATAAGCAGTAGACATATCAACAATACAAAATCGGTAAAATTTGATATATAAGGAGG
>DUMX01000248.1 GCA_012839665.1 Gelria sp. | reverse complement strand
GTTAGGGAATATATCTGGTAAACCGGCAGGGAATCAGTCCCCAATATCAGCTAGTATCGATACACCTGTCCCGGACAGTAGTAATGAAAACTCTTCTCGGGAGGATGTAGTCCTTCAGGAAATACAAAGAATGTCATTACTACTGTCCGGAACAGTTGTATCGATACTAGCTGATATTGGGGACTGATTCCCTGCCGGTTTACCAGATATATTCCCTAACCGGTGCCGGTCCATATCCACTTGCAATTGATCATCCACGACCACAGTTATCTCAACCCGAGGAGGATAAATAAAACCCAAAATTCCACCTTTTTTTACCTGCCGAGTATGTAAGATTATAGCATCCCGGCCCATTTCTTTTTTGGCCCTTTGAATAGCAGTCTTAAAATCTCGAGCTACATATTTTTTTATTTTCATGACGACACCATCCCTACGACCTCAACATTAGTATTGGTATCAATCTCATTGTAAGAAAGAACAACCAGATTGGATATAAAACGTTCAATTAATCGTTTAAAATACAACCTTAGAATGGGGGCACAGATAATTATAGGAGTTATTCCCTTTTGGCTTAATTCCTCATATTGTTTCGTTAAACGGTCAATCATGGGTTGGGCTATATCAGGGTCCAAAGCCAGGTAAGAACCATATTCACTATGCTGAATAGATTCACGCAGTTTTTCCTCTAACCCCGGATCCAGGGTTAGAACACTTATGGTTTGCTTATCCCCGGAGTATTGTCTGCTGATTTGACGTTTTAAAGCCTGGCGCACATATTCAGTAAGAACGTCAACATCTTTAGTAAGTTTAGAGTAATCAGCCAGGGTTTCCATGATAGTAACCATGTCTCTTATGGATACCTGTTCTTTAAGCAGATTAGCCAGGACTTGCTGTAATTCACCCAGAGACAACAGGTCTGGTATTAATTCTTCAACTACGGCCGGGTTTTGCTCCTTAATATGGTCTACAACGTTCTGTATCTCCTGTCGTCCCAGAAGTTCGTGGGCATGAGACTTAATAATAGCAGTCAGGTGGGTAGCCAGAACTGAAGCAGGATCTACTACGGTATAACCTTTCATTTCTGCCCGGTCTTTATCGGCAGTCTCTATCCAGCGAGCAGGCAGATTAAATGCAGGTTCCAAGGTATCTATCCCCATTATCTCATTATCATGCTCAATATCTGGGCCAATGGCCAGGTAATTATCTAACAGTAACTCTCCGGAAGCAATTTCTATACCTTTGATTTTGATTGAATAAGAATTAGGCTTTAGCTGCATATTATCTCTTATTCGTACTGGGGGAACAATAAAACCCATTTCCACTGCACATTGTCTTCTTATCATTATAATGCGGTCCAGTAAATCTCCCCCCTGTTCGGAGTCGACCAGCGGTATGAGAGCATAACCCAGTTCCATTTCCATTTTCTCAACCTGTAGTAACTCTACTACACTCTCCGGTTTCTTAATCTCCTCAGCTTCCTCTACTTCTTCCATATCAACTTCTTCCGCTACCCCGTCTGTAGATGTCCTGAAGGTAAAAAAGAGTATTCCAAAAAAGGCCGCCAGGGAATACATAGGTAAACGGGGTAAGCCAATAGTTCCAAGTACTAATAAAATTAAAGCGGCCAAACCTAAAGCCCTGGGGTAATTTAGTAACTGCGAGGTAAGCTCAATCCCCAAACTAGCCTT
>DUMX01000247.1 GCA_012839665.1 Gelria sp. | reverse complement strand
TTCCCTACACTTCCTACCGAAAGCTGCTGTGTACCCGTAGGGTATGGTTTTCATAAGAAATCCCCTTACGGGGACACGGATGTACCTATCGGTACTATTAAGGTGGCAGTGTCCTTCAATGTCAAAAAACCTATTATCGCAAAAAGGCAGAAAAATAGGAAGTTTCCATTTTCCTGCCTATATTAAAAACCTATTCCACCGATAACAGGTAGCTGTAATGGGGCTGACCACCAAAATGATACTCCACATCGCAGTCAGAATAGTGCTCTTCTATAGTACTATTAACCTGACTAGCTTCATCCTCGTCAATCTCATCACCAAAGAAAAAGGTTATTAAACTGCTATCCTCGTCTACCATTTGCTCCAATAGTTTTAGGAGAACATCCTGCGGACTACTACTGGTAACAGTGATTCCACCATCCAGAATACCAATGACATCTCCCGCTTTGATGCTGAGTCCATTTATAGAAGAATCTCTCACTGCGTGGGTTACTTCGGCATATTTAACCTCTTGCATCTCTTCTGTCATAGCAGCAGCAATTTCTTCGGTTTCACCTTCAGGATCATAGGCTATCAAAGCTGTGATAGCCTGCATTATAGATTTAGTAGGAACAACTACTACCTGTTTGTCACATAACTCCACCACCTGCTGGGCCGCCATAATTATATTACTATTGTTGGGCAGAATTATTATCGATTCGGCATTTACCTGATTACATGCATTTAACAATTCTTCAGTGCTGGGATTCATGGTTTGACCGCCTTCAATAACCGTATCCACTCCCAGACTCTTTAATACCTCGATAATCCCTTCACCAACACCAACTGCCACCAAACCTAGTTTTTTTGATTTACTGACATTCAACCCGGTATTTTCCCAGTTGTTAATATGTTCATGAACCTCTTCCAGCATATTATTAATCTTGATGTCACTTAACTGTCCCCACTGCAAACAAGTCTCCAAGACCTTCCCCGGGTGATTGGAGTGAATATGGACCTTAACCAGTTCATCGCCTCCAACTACCAGCATGGAGTCTCCTAGAGGCCTTAGATGGTCTTTAATATCATCGGTATCCATTTCCAGGCCTTTTATTAAAACTTCGGTACAATACTGAAATTCCAAGCTTATATCCTGCCTGATAATTTTATCGGAAACTGCTGGTGCAATTTTTTCACGATAATCATCAAGTTCTATCTCTTTTTCCTGGGCTAATCCTTCAACTACCCCCTCCAGGAAGTAAATCAACCCCTGACCCCCAGCATCTACTACTCCCGCCTCTTTTAAGACAGGCAGTAGTAAGGGGGTTCTCTCCAAAGTGGTATAGCCCGTGGCAATACCGGCCAGGAGAGTGGCTACTATATCGCTATCTTTACGCGCCTCAGTTTCGCAAGCAGCGGCGATTTCCCTTATAACGGTAAGTATAGTGCCTTCTACAGGCTTCATAACCGCCTCATAGGCAGTCTGCGCCCCTGCCTTAAAGGCTAATGCCAAATCCATAGCGTTTGCTTGTTCCTTACCTTCCAGGGTTCGGGCAAAACCGCGAAAAATCTGGGAGAGGATGACACCAGAATTACCCCGCGCTCCCATTAAGGAACCCATAGAAATAGCTCGAGCTGCTTTACTCACAGGCTGATTCAGGTTTTTTTCCCCTTCTTTAACTGCTGATAACAAGGTTAAATACATATTAGTCCCGGTATCACCATCAGGTACCGGGAAAACATTCAACAAGTCTACACTATCCCGATTATGTTCAAGCTTTATACAGCCTGCTTTAACACTTCTAACCAAATCATTACCATTAATATAAAACAAACTCAAATGTATTATCCTCCCCTACTTTTCTTCGAGGACTCTTACCCCTTTAACATTTACATTTACGATAGCTACCTCTAAGCCGGCATTGTTTTTCAGGAAATAGCCAACCTTTTGCATTACATTGTGGGCTACTTCCTTGATTTTAACACCATACCCGACTATAACATATACATCCACAACCAATCCATTCTCGGAGCTGCGTACTGATACCCCTTTGCGAATAGATTCAATACCCAAAATACTGCTTATACCGGATTGAATATCCTGGGCTACCATGCCAACCAGGCCATAACAGTCCATAGTTGCCAATCCAGCCAGGGTTTCAACTACTTCTTTTGCAACCGTAATATTACCCAGTTCGGTTGTCTTTATACTATACATAGCTTTACCTCCTATTTATTAAATTCTCTATTCTACAACTTGATATTTATTCCTGCTTCTTGCCCTTTACCAATCATTCTGGTAAAATATTTGCGTGCACTTGATTGAGAGGGGGCAGAATTAATGGCAAAATGTGAAGTCTGCGGAAAAGGCGTAGTTTTTGGCAAGAAGTACAGCCACTCCCATATAAGAACCAACCGCCAGTGGAAACCAAATCTACAGCGGGTTAAGGTAAAAGTCGGCGGAACTCCTAAAAGAATTTATGTCTGTAGCCGCTGCCTACGTTCGGGTAAAGTTGAAAGAGCTCTATAAATCAGGGCCTTAGATCTAATCTAAGGCTTTTGTTTTTTTGTCCATAATTTCTTGCTTCGAAAATTGATAAACCTCACCACAGAAATTACAAGATACCTCTAGTTTTCCAGTCTGTTCTATGGTTTCTTCTAACTCCTCCTGAGTTAGATTTGCCAGTATAGTTGCCAGCCTTTCTCTCCCGCAAGTACATTTAAAAGCTAGTGGTCTTTCAGCAATAACATCATAAGCAATGTCACCCATAATATCCGCTAAAACTGATTCTAAATCCGAGCTACAAGACATAACTACACTTATACTATCCATCTGTAAAACATTATTTTCTATTTTTTCTAAGATTACATCATCAGCTCCGGGCATCGCCTGGATTATTAAACCGCCTGCCGCCTTAATGCTGAGGTCGGGATTTACCAGAACCCCCAGTGAAACAAGAGCAGGGATTTGTTCCGATAGTAAAAAGTAGCTGCTCAAATCCTCTGCTATTTCTCCACTGACCAGATTCACCCTGCCTACAAACGGTTGTTTCAACCCTGTATCTTTTATTACTTCCAGATAGCCTCCCTTACCTACCAGTTCACCCACCGCCAATTTACCTGGATAACGAGATGGTAGGTCTGCTCCCGGATTAGAAATAAAGGCCCGGCCATTGCCAACAGAATCAACTGATGCTACAATCGGCCCGGCGCTGCCGTCGCCATTAACCCGTAATGTAAGAGCATCCTTTTTATTCTTTAAATCACTACCCATAATAAGTGCTGCAGTTAGCACCCGTCCCAGAGCCGCAGAAGCAGTAGCTGAGGTATTATGCCGCCGGCGGGCTTCTTCCACTAACCCGGTACTATGGGCTATAGTAACTCTTACCTGTTTGTCCCTATCTATAGCCTTGAGCAAATAGTCACTTGTAATCATACAGCTCGCCTTTCTATCTATTTCTTAAGTAATTATACCCAGAAATCACATGTTTTTAAAATATTAATCCTGATTTATGATGTTTTTATTCTATAATTGAAATATATAGATATTTAAATATTTAAGGGGGATTTATTATTATGGCTTTGTATGAATTTGAAGGTAAGCGTCCATCTGTAGGAAAGGATAGTTTTGTCCATCCCCAGGCAGTTGTTATTGGCGAAGTGGAATTGGGCGAACACTGCTATGTAGGTGCGGGAGCAATAATCAGGGGCGATTACGGTAAAATTGTTATTGGCAATGGCACTAATATACAGGAAAACTGTGTGCTCCACTCCGAACCTGAAACTATAGCTATTATCGAAGAAAATAGCCTGATAGGACATAGTGCCATAGTTCACGGCCCCTGCCTGATTAAGCAAAATGTAACCATAGGTATGGGAGCGATAGTATGCACAGGCTGTGAGTTAGAAACTAGCAGTCTGCTGGCAGCAGGTAGTGTATTGCCCCCCGGTCATAATGTACCTGAAGGTAAAGTAGCTATGGGTAACCCGGCCCGGATAGTTAGAGATTTAGATGAAAATAATAAAATATACAACCAAATTGGAGTAAAACTATACCAGGATTTGGCTCTCCGCTGTATTAACGGCTTGAGGCCGATTGAAGAATAGTATAGTCCTGATAGTCCTGATAGTCCTGTATTTGCGCTATAAACTAAAAATATTTTACTTGGTTAGTTTGACTACTTATCCGTTCGGTACTGGCGCATAATACCATCATGCTATTTCTCTTAGTATCTTTATGTATCATAAACTATTTATCGGTACATTATCTTTTCAATCCTGCTTATCCATTTCACAACAGGAATAGAAGGTTTGTCCCATTAGTTGCTCTTGTTTACAATAAATCCATACTTGGTTTGCTACCTTTACTAAACTGCTGTTTATATGTAACCAGTTTAATGCCAGAAACAGTTTAGGAAGGAGTGTTTATTGTAAGCAAAAAGATAATATTTCCCGTAGTCATTCTATCATTTCTTTTTACAGGATTGATACTATTTAACGCCGGGCAAGCTGTTGCTGCAGAAGGCAATCTATCCATAGGCTCTCGGGGGAATACTGTTGTACAGGTACAACAGGCTCTTAATTCCAAAGGATACTGGTGCGGTACTGCTGATGGTATCTTTGGTCCCAAAACATATTCTGCAGTAATTAGATTTCAGCGTGAAGCAGGATTGGACGTTGATGGTATTGTAGGACCTCAAACGAAAAAAGCTCTCGGTTTAGGGTATAGCACTCCAGCTTACACCCCCTCACGTGGAGCTAGAACCTTCACAATGGTAGCAACTGGTTATTGTCCCTGCGCGAAATGCAATTATCCTTATGGAGGACAACCTTCTTACTTGGGCTATCCTCTAAAAAAAGGTATTGTTGCTGTAGACCCTCGCGTAATTCCCATGGGTAGTAGACTCTATGTTGAAGGTTATGGTAATGCCATAGCCGCAGATCAGGGTAATGCTATCAAAGGTAATAGAATTGACCTTTGTTTCAGTACCCATCAACAGGCATTAAACTGGGGAATCAAAACGGTTAAAGTAACGCTTTATTAGACCAAAAAGGGACTACCTGAATTTTTTAGGTAGTCCCCCTTTTATTCTTGACTCATTTCCCGTCGCTTTGTTTCCAGTTTTAACCTTACTACCTCGGGGACCAGTTCGCTAACATCCCCTCCCAGCAAAGCAGCTTCCTTTATAATGCTGGAACTTACAAAAATATTACGGCAGTCAGACATAATAAATATCGTATCCACCTCAGGTATCAACCGCTTATTAATCATAGCCATGTGCATTTCATACTCAAAATCAGCAACCGTCCTCAAGCCTCTGATAATAGCACAAGCATCTCTACTGCGGAGATAATCAGCCAGTAATCCACTAAAACACTCAACTTCTATATTCTCCAGGTGTCTGGTGCTCTCTTTAATCAGTTCTACCCTTTCGTCAAGGGTAAATAAGGCTTGTTTGCTGACATTATGTACTACCGCTACAATAATCTTGTCAAATATTTTGCTGGTTTTCTCCAGGATATCTATATGACCGTTAGTAACCGGGTCAAAGCTACCCGGGTAAACTGCCACCCGCACTTTTACTCCCCCTTTCGTTTAATTAATATTTTACCCTAAAAAATAAGAAAACGGGATATATTTCCCGTTTTCTTACTAACAGTTTTTAGTACTCGTAGTTGGAAACATCGCCAGGTCTGAGACAATTAGCAATAGTCAGTCTCTGGATTTCATTAGTACCTTCATAAATTTGAGTAAATTCCCTCCAATTTTCGATGCGGAAACAGCGAAATGGTAAGGGGAATGATTCCGCGCATTCCGTATCTCTTATCTGTTTTAACGGCGGAATCATTCCCCTTACCATTTCGTAAGAAAACGGGAATAATATCCCGTTTTCTTATTTTTTAGGGTAAAATATTAATTAAACGAAAGGGGGAGTAAAAGT
>DUMX01000246.1 GCA_012839665.1 Gelria sp. | reverse complement strand
TACTGTGTGTCTTTTCATTTATTTGAATATTTTTAAGGAGACGGTGGGAATCAATAGTTGGCACACTGCTGCCTGTCATGTGTGCATCTCGCATCAAGTAGTCTAGCTTATCCATATCAATAGTAGATGAGTTTAGCAACTGTATAATGATATTCTCCGCCCATCGTTTGTCTGTATCCTCATATGTTTTACCAACTATTGCCCTGCAAATCAGTTCGATATCTAAGCTAACTTTCTCTTTAGCAAATTGCCTTGTTAGTATGGGATAAAATTTGGTTAGTATAACATAACAGGACATGAGCTCATGTTTAGACGCATCTGAAGAAAATATGTCAACCATATCTTTCTCATAATCAATTTCTCGCAGTTGCTTTTGTATTGCATCATTAATCGCTTCCTGGGGTGGAAAAAATTTTTCTCCCAAATGTGAAAAAGGTGCATGTCCAACATCATGTAATAACGCTGCAATTTTAAAGTGCAAACCAAGACTCCTCAATTCCTCTGAAGTCTTACCCTTTTTCTCAAGACGAGGTCTAAGAGCCTCGAAAGCTTGCACCGCCAGGTACATTACGCCCAATGAATGTTCAAATCGGTTATGGGTAGCACTAGGATAAACGTGCTGTGCAGTTAGTTGTCGAATGTCCTTAAGCCGCTGAAAATTGTACGTGTTAATGAGTTTTTCAGTCAGATTATCAATGGTTATATAACCATGTACCACATCCCGAATGATTTTTTCCTTATTGTCCACAATACCCCCCCCTATCGGTAGGATAACACATTCTTCCTGGATTATCCTTTAAATTACTTAATTACCATTCGACGCCAGTCTACATATATCCTGCCAAAATTAGGGCTTATAGTTGAGAACAAAAAAACAGCCTCTCTTTACGAGAAGCTGTCTAGAGGGCATGTATCAATATCATGCAGTAAAAATCGCCTCATCCACAAATATCAACTTATTTCCGAACCTTTATAAAATTACCTCTACCTCTTTCAACCAGCTACCGCCAGTTCCTGCAGCCGGGCCTGCTCCCTAACTTTTTTACTACGTATCATCAGATTCATCTTCTTCACTATGATAAACAAATGCTGCTTCGGCTATTTGCCCCTCAATCCGTTCCAGGCGTTGCAGCATTTCTTTCAGACCGTAGCACAGGGTGAGGACGGATTCCCATAATTATTAACTAACCCGCTATTTTTAATTACTCATATCCCTACAAATATCCTCATACAATGTCCGTGCCTTATCCAAGCAATACTCCAGGTGTGGTTTTAATTCCAAGGCTTTGGCCATAGCTTCTTCCTCTTTATAACCCATCTCCAGTAAATAAGCATAGGTACTCGCCATTTCAAGAACCGAGGTATTAGTTTCTATTATACGTTTAACCAGGTGCTCCGGGAGCTCAAAACTACCACTGTTTAAACTGCTATATTGCTGAATAAATTCTTCTCCTTTTTCAGTAATCTCATAGACATATGCATCCCCGGTATAAGTTTCATTAATCAGTTCATAACGCACTAATCTATCTATTTCGGCCTGTAATTCCGATGAATACGGACCATAGTGGTAGTATTTGAATTTTTCAGCGTAGGGAAACCCAATCTGTTGCAATAGATAAACTGTCTTCTGAAACCTTTTCTTTTTCAGCTAACCTTTACAGCCAAATCCAGCATATCATCTAACATCCACCGTAAATGTGGGCACCTTTGATAAGCAAGATTAGGGTCTAATCTATCAAAAAGGTCAGTGCCATGTATTATTTCTTTATAAGTACTCTTTGTTTTAATTCTGTATAGATTTCTCAATAATGCCTTGGGCGGTTGTTGCATGTTAATCAATTCTGGCTCTCTGGAGGGTATAACCTTAGATACTGGTTTTGGAAAAATCTGCGGGTCACTTAATAACCATGCCTCTAATTCATGAACAGCAAAATAATGTCGGAATCGAGAATGACCAACCATGTCTTCAAGTTTCTTGGTACCCCAGCTAACCCTTTCTTCTACGGTTCGCAAATGAGGAGGAAAGCAGTCAGGGCCGTATAAATCTAGCAAGCTAATAACTGCAATAACTTCATCCTTATCGGGTCCATTTAGATATGTATTAGCTTTGGTTTTAACCCCCTGGCAGAGATGGCTCCATCCTTGAAATTTGACTGTTTTTATCCCTACTGGTGTTGGCAGTCGAGGATCCAGCCAACGCTTAAAAAACGCTGGGAGCACTTTGCTCTCTGTTTCTCCTTCTACAAACAATACAAATCTCAAATCATTCCCTCCAATTCGCCAGAAGTGAAGAGTTTTCCCAAAGAATATTCTCGTAGCCAGTATTGCAGGCGCTCTTCTTCTAAGCGCCGTATTACGGTCTCTCCATTTTCCCATACGACAACTGAGGTGACCGGTGTAAAATCACCAAAGGCATCAAGAAAATCAGGCGAATGAGTGGTAAAAATAATCTGAGAGCGTTCGGCAGCATCAACAGCATATTCAGCTATGATAGGCAACATAGCCGGGTGTAGACCTGTTTCAGGTTCATCTATGGCTATGACCGGAGCAGCAGCAGGGCTGGATAATATAGTCAGTAGCATCAAAAAACGCAAAGTTCCATCAGATAATTCTGATGCAGACTGCTCCCGTTTCAGTGTCTTCCACCGTACCCTAAGCTGGATACGCTCATCAGCAGCCGGTGGAAACACTAATTCTTCGAAATCATCTCCAAAAGCCGCCCGCATTGCCAAATGAATGTTTTTTTTGAATTCTCGATCGCTGTTGTACAAAGTGTGCAAAACATTTATCAAATTTTGTCCATCAGGATTAACCCTTTTCTCCAACTTGGTTACTACAGCCTGCCGAATAGGTGCATCCTGATTAACATGAATATCATGGTAAATCGACCATTCCTTCAATTCCTTTTGAAAAGTGGTAATAAATGGATTAACAGAAAACGGCCCGCCGGCAACTGATAATAAGCTTTCATCTTCAGCCACTGTATCCTCAGGCGCAACCAGAACCCGCTGATTCGCATCAAAGATACGGCTGCGTATTCCAATCCGTTCCAAAAATTTGAATGGAGACTGCCGGTCATCTGCTGCATAAAGGTTGTGTTTACATAACAACTCGTGATCAATCCGATAGGAACTTGATTTCCCTAAACGATTAATGTCTAGCTCATATCTCAGGCTCTCTCGACCCACGTCTCTCTCTTTTTCTAATGGAGAGCCAATAATACGAACGGCAATCTTTTTTGCTGCCCCGTCCCACATCAGAGGCTCCATCCCCCCAGCATTTTGGATATAGGATGACAGTTCACCCCGCGCTGAAATTGAAATAATTTGTAGCAAACGCAGCAAATTAGATTTACCTGATCCGTTAGGCCCAATCAATATATTAAGATCTCCCGGTTTCCAGTTCACTTTTTTCAGCGATCTATAACCACTGACTTCTAACTCTAAAATCTTCAACGTTAGCTCACTCCCTTTCCAAGCGAGGCTTCCATATTTATCCTAATAATACTATAACATTAGTTGTAAAAACAGCATATAGCTATATCGTCTACTGTAAATTTGGTTCCCTCGAATTATGGCAGGATTAATGTGAGAATTCACCGTAGCCGGATTATTACCTGGGGGATAGGTGTGAATTCTCACATTAATCCTGCCATAATTCGAGGGAACCAAATT
>DUMX01000019.1 GCA_012839665.1 Gelria sp. | reverse complement strand
GTACATCCGTGTCCCCGTAGGGGGATTTCTTATGAAAACCATACCCTACGGGCACACAGTAGCTTTCGGTAGGAAGTGTAGGGAACGGCTCCTGTGCCGTTCCGTCATGTTATCGTAATAATATCGGTGCAACCATTAGGGTGATTAACGCTGATAATAATTAAGGAAAAGGATCTGCGTGAATCATATTGAATCTGTGTTAATCTGTGTCTAATTATCATTCAGGCTCATAAACGGGATATTTATCTTTGTCGCTGTCTATAAAGTGCCACCATTCATAAAAAATACTGTTAAAACCGTGTTTTTCCATTATTTCTTCCAGAAAGCGGGCATTGGCTGCGGTTTCCGGGTTTAAATCGCTGTAATCTCGGTCAGCCCGGGCAGTAAAATCATCGAAGCCGGTGGGCATAATTACTTCCTGACCGTTTTCATCTATCAAGGTAACATCTACGGCGGTGCCCCGGGAATGATGGGAATAGTCTTTGTGGGGGTTGATAACGAAGCGGGCATCGGGTACCTTTTCCCAGAGCTTGAACTGGGCAGCAGGAGGTCGGTAAGCGTCCCAGACTTTGATGGTATAACCATGAGCGGCAAATTCCGCCTGGGCAGCCTTTAACTTTTCCGCTGTTCCTCTTCTTAGATAGGCGGTATCATCATCATAAATTACGGCACCAGTAAAATTATCAGGGGTAGCATATCTTAATTCCACCTTTATTTCCGGGATAAATTCGGCCAGGTTGACCATATCCTGGGGAGAGGTTTTGGGGATAACCCGCGGGGGGGCCTCTTTAACCCTTTCTTCCTGTGAAGGTTCTTCCGGTAGACCATTAAAAGGCTCGCCGTTTTGGTTAGGTGAAGGTTTGTATTGCAGGTAAACAAGTAGAGTTACTAAAATTATAAATACTATAAAAATTATTAAGCGTCCCGCTCTTCGCCGTTGACTTGATTGCACTAATATACCTCCCCATTTACCAGTAATATGTGTCCGGCTATCCAATTATACCACTAACGGTTTTAAAAGCCTGGTGGTTTCAATATTACAGTCCATGTTATAATTACAAGCAAAATCAAGACTGCTAATCGACAGCTTGGTGCTTAAACCTTATTATATAAGGGAGATAATATAATGAGACCAGGTCCGTCCTGGCTCAAGGAGGATAGGTAATGACTGAAGCGGAAGTATTAAATAATAATACAGAAACTGGAGATAGCAGTAAAACTCCGGTAAATTTTATTCAGACTATTATTGAAGAAGACTTGCGTAATGGGAAAAATGACGGGAGGGTACATACCCGCTTTCCCCCTGAGCCTAATGGTTACTTGCATATAGGACATGCCAAGTCGATTTGTCTTAATTTCGGGTTGGCAGCAGCTAATAACGGCATAACCAATCTGCGGTTTGATGACACCAATCCCAGCAAGGAAGAAGTAGAGTATGTAGAATCTATTAAAACGGATGTACGTTGGTTAGGGTTTGATTGGGAAGACCGTTTGTATTATGCTTCCGATTACTTTGAACACCTTTATGAGTTTGCCGTGCAGCTAATAAAGGATGGTAAAGCATTTGTATGTGATTTGAGTGCCGAGGAGATTAGGGATTATCGTGGCACTTTGACTGAGCCTGGTAAAGAAAGTCCCTATCGTAATCGCTCGGTGGAGGAAAACCTGGACCTTTTTGAACGGATGCGGGCGGGAGAATTTGAAGATGGCACTCGGGTATTAAGGGCTAAAATAGATATGAGTTCTCCCAATCTGAATATGCGAGACCCGGTGATTTATCGTATCTTAAGGGCTACCCACCATCGCAGCGGAGATAAGTGGTGCATTTATCCTATGTATGACTATGCGCATCCCCTTTCTGATGCCCTGGAGTCAATAACTCATTCCGTTTGTACCCTGGAATTTGCTGACCACCGTCCCTTGTATGAATGGTTTATTGATAATGTGGACTATAATGCTGCCAAATATGGGCGACCGCAGCAGATTGAATTTGCCCGTTTGAACTTGACTCATACGGTAATGAGTAAGCGTAAGCTTCGGCAGTTGGTGGAAGAGGGATATGTGAAGGGTTGGGATGACCCGCGTATGCCAACAATATCAGGACTGCGTCGGCGTGGGTATACTCCAGCCTCCATTCGGGATTTTTGTGAACGTATTGGAGTAGCCCGGCGAGATAGTATGGTAGATATAGCCCTGTTGGAACATTGTATCCGGGAAGAACTAAACTTCACCGCTCCTCGAGTTATGGCGGTTTTGCGGCCTCTTAAAGTGGTAATTGATAATTACCCGGAAGGTCAGGTGGAGTGGTTGGAGGCTAAAAATAATCCGGAAGACCCGGCGGCT
>DUMX01000358.1 GCA_012839665.1 Gelria sp. | reverse complement strand
GATGAAAATTTGGAGAAAAACCAGTAAAATTGCTACCGAATCATCATCTTAGATTTTAAAGTTCCCTTTAATACACCTTTACCAAAAAGAGCCCGTTGCAGGTCCTAACCTACACCGGGCTCTTTTCAATTCTCAATTCTCAATTCTCAATTCTTAATGCTCAATTCCCTATTAGTGTTTTATACCATACTTTTGAGCTTTACGTACTACGGTAGACTGGTTGACCTCTAATACCCGAGCTATCTGATAAGTAGAGCGATAGCGGTTAAAAGCATTTTTCAGAAGTTCACGTTCGGTATTCTCCACCGCCTGCCGCAGGGGAATCAAACGCCCACCATCCTCGGCTGAGGTGGAATCGTTCTTAATGTTTGCGGGTAAATCTTTAATAGTAATAATATCATTTATACTAGTAACCACCAGTCTTTCCATCAGGTTTTCCAGTTCCCTTACATTACCTGGCCAACTATATTCTATCAGACAGTTATACACACTATTATCAAGTCGTTTTTTCATGCCATATTTTTCATTAAAGATATTAATAAAGTAGTTCATTAGTACCGGAATATCATCCTCCCGTTCACGTAGAGGTGGTACCATTATGGGAACAACATTTAAGCGATAATACAAATCTAAACGGAACTGGCCCTTATCAATCATTTCGAGTAAATTACGATTAGTACCGGCAATTATTCTGCATTCAACTTTAATGGGTTCAACCCCACCAACCCGCATAATTTCCTTATCCTGGAGGACCCGTAATAATTTAACTTGCAAATTAAGAGGTAATTCACCTATTTCATCCAGGAAAATTATCCCCCCCCGGGCAAGCTCAAACAAACCTACCTTACCTGTCTTACTGGCTCCAGTAAAGGCCCCGGCTTCATATCCAAAAAGTTCAGATTCCAGTAAGTTCTCCGGGATAGCACCACAGTTTACCCGAATAAAAGGGCCATCCTTACAATTGCTGTTGGAATGAATTATTTCTGCAATCAAATCCTTACCTACCCCAGATTCTCCCTGTATCAATACGGTTGAATCTACAGCTGCTACCCGTATGACCATGTTTACTAATTCTTTCATTTTAGCCGAAGTCATTACCAGGTTACGCGAATTCTCCAGTTTCATTTGCTGTAATTCCGTCTTATAAAATTCATGCAACCCTTCCACCCGTTCCAACCGACGTTGCAGCTTATTTAATTCGGTTATATCGCGAACATTGGTTACCACCAGGATTACATTACCTTCTTCATCATAGATGGGATTACTGGTTACCAGAGCTTCTTTACCAGTACTGGCAGTTAAACTAAGGGTCGCTTGTTCCCCTTTTGCCAGTGCAGCCAGGGTTCCGGAACGAGAAAATACGCCTTCCTTAACTAATTCCGCCATGTTGCGGCCTACGCACTGTTCATGGGTAATTCCCATTATCCGCTCAAAACCCTTATTAAGTCTTAAGGTATTGGCCTGGCCATCGGTTACATATAATCCGTCAAACATGGATTCTATGACTGCTTCCATTTCCCTCTCCCGCAGTCCCTCAACATGTTCCAACTTTCGCTCCAATTCGTTAAGTTCGGTTATATCACGCACATTAGTTACTACTAAAATTATATTACCATTTTCGTCATAGATAGGATTACTGGTGACCAGAGCCTCCTTTCCGGTACTGGCAATCAGGGTTAAGCTGGCCCTTTCTCCCGTTTTAAGAGCCGCCAGGGTTCCGGAACGAGAAAATACGCCTTCCTTAACTAATTCCGCCATGTTGCGGCCT
>DUMX01000245.1 GCA_012839665.1 Gelria sp. | reverse complement strand
CGCTACCTCCGGTCGACGACATTTTATCAATTCAAAGGAAGTACTCCCGAATTGCATATGAGGCATAATAGTTTTTATGGTAGGATACTTTTCTTCCATTATAGCTACAATCCGAGTAAACGATATTCCAGTTTGAATAAAACTAAAAATACCGGAACCAGTTACTGATATGTTGTCTATAATTCTATACAGTACCATTTAATTCCTTTCTAATTTTTAAATTTTTAGAATACCCGGCTCCCTTTTCCTTTCCCTCCCCCAAAAAATAGGCTAGAATAAACTGATAATTGCAGCTTTTAAGGGAGCATGGTTATGCTAATTTATAGAGATCGACTCCTTAGAACCCAGATTTTTAGAACGGCCGGGCCGGCTATGGTGGAAATGGTAATGTATATGGTAATCGGCCTGGTGGATATTGCGGTGGTGGGGCGTCTGGGAGCGGCGCCACTGGCGGCAGTTGGACTGGGAGCGGAGATTTTCTTTTCTATTATATTGTTTTTGGAGGCTTTGGCGATTGGGTCAGCTATCCTGGTGGCACAGGCTAAGGGTGCGGGTCGGATGGAGGATGCCAGTGGGGTAGCGGGGCATACTTTTTTGCTGTCCATTGTGCTGGGAGTGCTGGTAACCCTGCTGGGGATAAGGTTTTCGCCTGATATTCTGGGTCTTTTTTCGGTGGAAACGGCAGTTTATAACCAGGCTTTGGACTATCTGCTGATTACCTTTACCATTTCTCCTCTGGCTCTGGGACTTTATATGGCTCATTCGGTTTTTCGGGGGCTGGGGCGGACGGATATTCCGATGATTATTGCCTTGGTAGTTAATGTTATTAATGTAATCGGGGATTTTGTGCTGGTTTATGGATTGTGGGGTTTTCCTCGCATGGAGGTAGCCGGGGCGGCTTTAGCTACAGCGGTGGCTCATGTGGTGGGCTTTATTATGGCTATGTTTTTTCTTTTCCGGGGTAATACTGGTCTGCGGGTTAATTTGACAGCGATTTTCAAGGTTAAGGTTGCTACTTACCGGGGGATTTTTCGTTTGGGGATGCCCAGCCTGGCGGAGCATTTTTTCTATAGTTTGGCGGATTTAATATCAATATATTTAATTGTTTATCTGGGAACTCTGGCCTTTGCCGCACATCAGGTAGCCATTATAGTGGAATCTGTTTCTTATATGCCGGGGTTTGGAATTGCGGTAGCAGCTACGGCACTGGTAGGACATGCGGTGGGTGCCCGGGATAAGGTGGCTTTACAGAAAGCAGCCCGTGGGAGTATGGAGTTTGCGCTTATGTTTATGGGGTTTTTTGCCCTGGTTTTCGCATTGCTGCCTTATCAGATTGCTGCCATTTTTACTAATGACCCTGATATTATAGCGTTATCCGGTCTGCTTATCCGTATTGCCGCTATTGAGCAATTGGGGATTGCGGTCTGTAGTGTTGTCGGCGGTATATTAAAGGGAGCCGGTGATACCCGTACGCCCATGGTTATAAATACGGCGTTTTTCTGGATTTATCGCCTGCCTTTGATGTATTTGTTTATTCGGGTCTTTGGTTTTCCGATTGCGTATGTGTGGTTGATTTTTATCAGTGATTGGCTGTTGCGGGCATTGACTTTTGCGGTAGTTTATAGAAGGAAGAAATGGCTGACCAGGCTAGAAATTGACGTTTTAAATGAAAGCGGAAGCTAAAGCGTAAGGGTCTACGCCAGCGGCAGCACATCTTTCCCAGGCATTAGTTATTTCGGGATTGATGTTTTTGGTTGTTTCGCCAGTTTCGGCCAAGCTTATCGTTAAATTTTCTTAAGGCCGGGTTTTGAATGGGGGCAGGCTTGAATAGTTCAGTGCTGTCAGGCAGCAGTAATTCTGTTGATACT
>DUMX01000018.1 GCA_012839665.1 Gelria sp. | reverse complement strand
TGCAAGATACACAAATATAAACCGTAAAGGATTTATAGGACGCAGTTTAAGTGGCGTTTACATTAATGAGATTTTATTCAGCCCTATTGACAGATAGTCTAACTGCAAATCAGCAAAAGTAACCGTCTAAATCTCTATTACAAATAATTCGGAAAGGAAGGGTAATAATGAAAAGGCTTTTAATGTCCGGTATGGTAGTAGTATTAATGCTTTTTACTGTAAACCCAGGCGTTTTCGCCAATACTGATGGGGATGTGAATAGTTTGTCTGCTTCGCCATTGACGGTGCAGATAAACGGTTCGGTGGTGGAGGCTCCGGCTGATATGGATGTAATCGAAGGCCAGGTAATGGTTCCCTTGCGCTGGGCAGCAGAACAATTGGGTGCCGATTCTGTACAATGGGATTCCACCACCCGAACGGTTACCATAAAGACCCCACAGGATTTTTATAATATGGAGAAGTTGACTGCCTATTACAGGGGGTTACAGACAGGTTCTCCTGAGGAAGAAAAGCTGTTGTGCCCGCTTCCGGATAGGGTGAAAAATCTGCATCTATCCAATGCTGTGCCCAACCGGGCATGGATATTGGAATTGGAACAGTTTAAGCCAGCAGGACGGATAAGCACCCGTAATTGTATTTACATATGTATTACCAGTGAAGATGGTTCCTATAAACACGATGCGGCCGTATACAGCATTGAAAATCGCCAGGGCCGTTATTACCTACCCATGGACTGGCTGGAGTACCTGTTCAAGGCTACGGTAAATTATAATGAAACTGCCAATATACTATCCATTCAGACCCCCGATCTGGAAAAAGTCAAAACTGAAATTGCCCTGATAGAGAATACTCTTATGCCAGCCAGTGCGGATGAAGCTGTAAAATTATGGGGTCGGGGCGAACAAATCCGTAATGGAGCTCTGCAATATGCGGCTCTGTCACCGCAACTACGCCAGGAAACAGATAAAAGTAGTTCTGTCCGCCAAACATACTGGGCTACCGGTTTTTCAAGCCCCTGGGCAGGTCCGATAACCATAACCAACCGGGAAAAACTCAGCACTACAAAATTTGAGTACACCCTGTCTTTCCCGGAACTAACGTCTGACCCCCTTGATACCACCATCGCAATCGAAAAAATGGTGGTGGAAAAGCTTCTTTATAATGGTAAGGAAGGCTGGTTTATCACCCAACTACTACAATCTAGTGGTTATGGAGTTATTGAGGGCCGTTATAAAAATAATAGCCTGTATCTGTCAGCAGATAAGGTTTCTCTTCCTCTGCCGGCCGACTGGTCACTTGAACAGAGTAATCAGGAAATAATAATAAAAGATAAACAAGACCGCTGCATCGGTGCTATTGAGAAACTGGGCGGCTACTTTCTTCCCAATCATCGTGACATCTTGAGCGATAAAAAGCTGGCCAGCGAGTGGGGCGAAAGCCATTTGCTGGTACTCCTGTACCAATCTCCGGCAGCTTCGGAAACACAGGAAAGTTGGCAGGAAGTTCACGCCATGATACCGCTTGAAAGTCAACACTGGCTCGATATTTCGGTTAAGGTAAGCCCGAAAGATAATGTAGAAGAATTACAAAAAATATTAGAAAACGCTATAATGGGAGCTGTTGGAGAAGCAACTGCTTATTGAGCAGGCGATAAAAAGGCGGTAGACAATATAGCTCTTCTTTAGCTTTCCGGTTCTTGTCGATGGC
>DUMX01000244.1 GCA_012839665.1 Gelria sp. | reverse complement strand
CTACTATTTTCATAGGTGGTTGTGTGGGCTCGACATGTAACAGGGGTAACCTGTTCTAATTTATTTATGAAAATTTTGTAAATAATCATTGACATTTATAGAAGGCTCGGATATGATTAAACAAAAGAGACGAACGTATGTTTGAGGAGGGGTTTTTAATGGGTACTAGTCAAGTTAATCAGGGTAGGATAGATGCCCTTAATAATGCGATTAAAGGCATAGAAAGACAATTTGGTAAAGGTGCCATTATGAAACTGGGCGAAGCTGCTGCTATGAATGTCGAAACAATATCGACCGGTTGTCTTTCCCTGGATTTGGCTTTGGGAGTAGGAGGCATACCTCGAGGCCGGGTGATAGAAATTTTTGGTCCGGAATCTTCCGGTAAAACTACCGTAGCTTTACACGCCATAGCTCAGGCGCAAAGTGAAGGTGGCATGGCAGCATTTATTGATGCTGAACATGCTTTAGACCCGCTATATGCTAAAAGATTAGGAGTAGATATTGATAACCTTCTGGTAGCCCAACCAGATTCAGGAGAACAAGCTTTAGAGATTGCCGAAGCTCTAGTTAGAAGCGGGGCCATCGATATTGTTGTGGTTGATTCGGTAGCCGCTCTAGTTCCCCGGGCAGAGCTAGATGGGGAAATGGGTGATGTTCATGTGGGATTACAGGCCCGTTTGATGTCCCAAGCTTTACGTAAATTAACTGCCCATATTGGCAAATCCCAGGCCTGTACCATTTTTATAAACCAAATCCGGGAGAAAGTAGGGGTTATTTATGGTAACCCGGAAACTACTACCGGTGGTCGAGCCTTAAAGTTTTATTCTTCTATCCGAATTGAGGTTAGGAAGGGAGAGGCAATTAAACAGGGAACCGATATAATTGGAACCCGTACTCGCGCTAAAGTGGTAAAAAACAAGGTGGCTCCACCATTTAAAACTGCGGAATTTGATATTATGTATGGAACCGGCATTTCTCGAGAAGGAGACCTGTTAGATATTGCAGCTGACAGAGAAATTATCCAGAAAAGTGGTTCCTGGTATTCTTATGAAGGTGAGAGGATGGGACAGGGCCGGGAAAATGCCAAGGAATACCTGCGCAACAATCCGGAGTTTATGCAAAAGTTGGATAGACAACTTAAGGAAATGGAAAAGGCCAGGTTGCTTGGCACCAACAATTTAGAGGAATCTTGACACTGTTGGGTAAAGTAACTAAAATTGATATAAGAATCTGGTAATAGAAGTAATCCTGGTGATTTTACCATATAGACACTGTTAGTGTTTTTCCAGTGAATGGATAATGAAATTAATAGAGATATATGTAAAAAACATATACTCTTTCATTTGGAGATATACGTTAGTTGTCTGTTAGGTTGGTGAATTTAAGATACTTCACCTGATAAAATGCTGCGAGTAATTTTATATTTCTCCCAATACATTAGTGATTATATTTATGTATAAAAAGCGGCATTTTTAAAATTACAGGAACTTCTTAAAAAAAACCGGGTTTGTGCCCGGTTTTTTTGGTTTAAGCAATTTCAAAAACTATAAAAAAATTATCAAAAAGGGGGTGAAAACATTAATTTAACAAGTTTTGTAATAATAACTCTTTCATTGGCTGTAGGTTTAGCTGCCGGATATTATGGTAGAAGGCTTATTGCTGAAAGTAGAATAGGTGCTGCCGAGGAAGAGGCTTCACGCATTGTTGAGGAGTCTGCAAAAGAGGCCGAAGCACGAAAAAAAGAGATTCTACTGGAAGGCAAAGAAGAAATACACCGTAATCGACAGGAAGCAGAAAAGGATATTCGTGACCGTCGTCGCGAACTGGATCGCTTGGAAAGACGGATAATTCAAAAGGAAGAGATGCTGGATAGGAAGTCTGAAAATATTGAGAAAAAGGAACAATCCCTCTCGGATAAAGAGAAGGATTTGGAAAAGACTAATCAAGATTTACAACTTATTTTAAGCCAGCAGCTTAAAGAATTAGAACGACTATCCGGTTTAACCTCTGAAGAAGCCAAAGAATTGTTATTATATAATGTTGAGCAACAGATTCGTAATGAAACTGCAGTAATGATTAAGAATATTGAAACCGAAGCAAAAGAAGAAGCAAATAAGAGAGCCAAGGATATAGTATCTATGGCAATTCAAAAGTGTGCTGCAGATGTTGTTTCGGAAACTACTGTATCTGTTGTTGTACTACCAAATGATGAAATGAAAGGTAGAATTATTGGCAGGGAAGGTCGTAATATTCGTGCTTTTGAAACCTTAACCGGTGTAGACCTCATCATTGATGATACTCCGGAAGCAGTAATTCTCTCATCATTTGACCCTATACGCCGCGAAGTAGCTCGAGTTGCCCTGGAGAATCTGGTGTCTGATGGACGTATTCACCCTGCTCGTATAGAGGAAATGGTAGAAAAGGCGCAGACGGAAATCGAACAGGAAATTAGGGACGAAGGCGAGCAAGCTGCTTTTGAGGTGGGAGTACACGGATTGCATCCGGAATTGATAAAACTTTTGGGTAGACTAAAATACCGCACCAGTTATGGACAAAATGTACTACGTCACTCAATTGAAGTAGCTCACCTGGCTGGGGTTATGGCGGCAGAACTAGATGTTGATGTAGCACTGGCCAAAAGAGGAGGTCTACTACATGATATAGGAAAAGCAGTAGACCATGAGGTTTCAGGGCCGCATATAGAGATTGGTGTAGACCTGGCCAAAAAGTATCGTGAAGGCAAGGAAGTAATTAATGCTATTGGTGCTCACCATGGTGATATAGAACCGGAGCATATTGAATCAGTTCTGGTTCAGGCTGCAGATGCCATTTCCGCATCCCGTCCCGGTGCACGCAGGGAGACTCTGGAAGCTTATATTAAACGACTGGAGAAACTGGAGGGCATCGCTGAATCTTTTGACGGGGTGGAAAAAACCTTTGCTATTCAGGCTGGTAGGGAAATTCGAATTATTGTTAAGCCTGAAGAAATAGATGACTTACAGGCTATAAGCCTGGCCCGGGATATTGCTAATAGGGTGGAAAACGATTTGGATTATCCCGGACAAATAAAAGTAATGGTTATTCGTGAAACTCGTTCAGTAGAATATGCCAAATAAGCTAAAAAGATAATAAAAGTAGGGCAATTGCCCTGCTTTTATTATTATAGTGTCATTTTTTGCAAATAAAAGCCGGAAGGAATTCAAGTTTGGATTGAAGAAAGGTTTAGTACTGTGTTATTAAGGGGAAAATGCAAAATGAATGAAACCGGTTTAGAAATATTTTTAAATATATCAGTAAATTTTTCTGAAATTAATATAGTAAAATATGAGTATAACAGTGATTTACTGATAGTCGAAGTAGCATTAGGCAAGGAGATACCAGTAGAGCAGGAGAAAAAGTTCATAACTAGTACTCAGGAATGCATGGAATTGTTACATAAGCTTGACGAAAGTACACCTAAAACATTTAAAATAAAATTTAAAAGGCTGGCTGGTTTAACTTTTCTTCGCTATTATCGAGATGCTAAAAGCCTTAATGAGAATGAAATTAATTTGTTAATATCTTTATTACGAGAAGAGTTTGACGATTGTCTGCTTAGTGAAGGGTTAACTACGCTAACCCGTAATTCATTTAAGAAACAGATTAAACGCGATTTGTTGCAACAGCTGAATAATGAACACGATACCGGTTATCTTTTTGCCTATCGTGACCACGGCAGACTATGTATGTTTAATAGAAATACTGGGGGATTATAAACATTGAATATATTAGTAATTGCGGATATTGTAGGCCGCCCTGGCAGGAGAGCTATTAGAGGACTGTTACCAGGTATACAAAAAGAGCATGACGTTGATTTCGTTATTGCCAATGCTGAAAATGCTGCCGGGGGAAGGGGCTTAACCCGAAAAGTAATGGATGATTTGTTAACCAGCGGTATAGATGTTTTAACCATGGGTAATCACGTTTGGGATAATAAAGAGATATACAACTTTATCGATGATGAATTCAGGTTGGTGAGGCCGGTAAACTTTCCTCCTTATTGTCCGGGACAGGGTCATCATATATATACCGGCGGAGCAAATAAAAAAATTGCAGTAATAAATGCTATGGGACGAGTTTTCTTACCTCCTTTAGATTGCCCCTTTCGGGGAGTGGAGGAGGTAATAGGCGAAGTCAAGGAACAGAGCGACATTATCATTGTTGACTTTCATGCCGAAGCAACTTCGGAAAAGGTGGCTATGGGGTATTATCTTGATGGTAGGGTTACTGCCGTGTTGGGTACTCATACCCATATCCAGACTGCCGATGAGAGGATATTACCCGGAGGCACTGCCTATATTACCGATTTAGGGATGACTGGACCTTTGGAATCTATCCTGGGTATGGATAAAGACATGGTAATCAATAAAATAATTTACCAAAGGCCGGTGCGCCTGGAAGTGGCAAGCGGGACCGCTATATTACAGGGAGTAATATTGAAAATCGATGACGAAAATAACCAGGTTCAAAATATCAATAGGATTAGTTGTTCCCTCCCTTAAAAAATAATATCTTCATGATTAGAGAAATTTTTTCTGTATAATGAAAAAATATCCAAAAGATTTTACCAAAAAGAAGGAATTACCATATCAACTTAGAATATACATTAGCAAGAGCAACTAATCTTTTTATTTTATTATACTAATTCTAGAGGGAGGGTATTTCATGGAGGTATTAAAGGTTTCAGCCAAGTCCAGTCCAAATTCAGTTGCAGGAGCACTCGCAGGTGTTCTTAGAGAAAAAGGAGCCGCAGAAATACAGGCTATAGGAGCAGGTGCAATTAACCAGGCAGTTAAAGCGATTGCTATTGCCCGTGGATTTGTTGCTCCCAGTGGTATGGACTTGATATGCATTCCTGCTTTTACGGATATAATTATAGATGGTGAAGAAAGGACAGCTATTAAGCTGATTATTGAACCTCGTTAAAACCAGGTTTAGTTTTTAGGACCAGATAGCAAAGAAGAACCTGCTTATTCAGGCAGGTTCTTTCTTATGAGGAGTTAATATATGAAAAAAATAGTTGATTTGCATTGTGATACTATTTCGTCTTTACAAAAAAGCGGCCAGTCATTATTTGAAAACAGCTGCCATTTTGATATTAAACGGGCAAGAAAAGCTGGCATTGGGCTGCAATTTTTTGCTTTATTTGCTATGCCCCAGGGAATGAATGCATCATTGCGCCAGATACTAAAACAAGTGGAAAAATATCATAATGAGCTGGAACAATACCGGGACTACTTACAGTCAGTTTATACTTACGAAGATATTGTCACTGCCGATAGCGCTGGAAAAATGGCCTGCATAATGCACCTGGAGGGAGCAGATGCTCTGGGTAATGACAATGAAATTTTGAACCTACTTTACCGAATGGGGCTTCGTAGTCTGGGACTTACCTGGAATAATCGTAATTTACTGGCCGATGGAGTCGGAGAAGAACCGGGGGCGGGAGGAATTAGTAACAAAGGTAAGGAAATAATATATCTGATGGATAAGTTGGGTATATTACTGGACCTCTCCCATTCATCAGTTAAAACTTACTATGATGGTTTTAGTTTTTATAGTAAACCGGTTTTGGTTAGTCATGCCAATGCCCGGTCACTATGTAACCATCGCCGCAACTTGGACGATAGTCAATTAAAGGCCCTGGCAGACAACGGTGGGGTAATTGGGGTTAATCAGGTACCTGAGTTTATTAAGGAAGATGGTAAACCTGAACTAAATGATTTGCTGGATCATATAGCTTATATTTCAGACCTTATAGGAGTGGAGCATGTAGCCCTGGGGTCAGATTTTGATGGTAGTGATATTATACTTATGCAAGGGGTGGAGGAATACTCTAAATGGCCGGAACTTTTGGCTGTTAGGGGTTTTACTGCAACTGAAGTTGCTATGATTCTTGGCAAAAACGCTTTGCGAGTGATTAAAGCGGTACTATAAACGGAAGCCGGAAAGGTATCATACATCCGTAAACGGATACACAAGTTTGGAGGGCACTTTATGAAACCTGATTACGATTTGCATATACACACTACGGCCTCGGACGGAGTCCTGACACCGTCGGAGATAAT
>DUMX01000243.1 GCA_012839665.1 Gelria sp. | reverse complement strand
TAATGAGCGCGGAATTTTGCTGGTAGACCTGTTATTAGCTCTGGCATTAGCTCTGTTAATAATAGCAATTCTGCAACAGGTAGCAGGTTTAGTTTTTAACGGATATATGAACAGCAGTAATCAGGCTGAGTTACAGTATTCGTCACGCTCGGCGCTGGATTTTATTCAGCAGGACATAAGAACAGCACGGAATTTTCAGGTAAGTGAAGATGGCAGTCAGCTGATTATTACTGGTGCCGGTGGTAAAAATATCTTGATTTTTGCCCGCAATGGCAATTTGTATCGTAAATATAAGAGTACCGTTCCGGTAGCGGAAAACATCTCCGCAGTTGATTTTATTAAATCCGGTTCTACCCTGCAGGGTAAATTGAAATTGTATAGTGGGGATACTGATTATGAAGTTGACTTCTTCTGTTTTTCACGGGTCTTGAAAGCTCAGGAGTAGGAATATGCTGACACGGCGACCATTGCGCCCAACCAGACATGATGAAGGCAATGTGCTGGTCTGGGTTCTTTTTTATTTCCTGCTTTTATATTTTATTGCCCTCTCCTTTACAGATTCTTCTTTTCTGGAGGGATTAATAAGCATTAATCACCGTCAGGCGGCTCAGGCTTTTGAAATGGCGGATGGGGGTGTGCTGGTGGGGGTGGAAGAGATTTATGCTATTCTGAAAAGTGATTACAGTCAAAGTCAGGATATTCCCGCAGAGCTGATTTTATCTAAACAGAAATGGATTTTGAACGAATCAGGAAAGGAAATGGGGTTTTATCTGGAAAATCCAAAGTGTATTTATGTTGATGATGATGAGTGCCGCTTTCAGTTTGTCAGTAGGGGATTCAGCTCCCCGGCGCAAAGAGATTTGTTGGCAGAGGTACAGGTGGAATTTTTGGATATTTATATAATTGCAGCCGATGGAGGACTCGTATTTGACCGCCGTGAGTTTATTCCTCCAGCAAAACTGATTTCACTCGAATATGTAGCGGAACAATAAGTCCGGAACCAGTCACCGGATATATTTTCTGTACCTGATTGATTTAAACATGATAGAATTTATATTACAACACTAATATCACCATATTATACCATGTGGGAGGGATACTATATGATCAGGTGGAAAGATGAGTATGCCCTGGGAGTAGAACAGATTGACGGGCAGCATCGCAAGTTGTTTGAAATTGCGGGACGGGCTTACGATGTTTTAAAGGACGAATTTTCTATCGATAAGTATGACGAGGTGGTAGCAATTTTAGAAGAATTAAAGGATTATGCGGTTTACCATTTTGAGACTGAAGAAGAGTATATGCGAAGTATCGGCTACCGTAAGTTTTTATCCCATAAGGTAGTACATGATGATTTTATTCAGAAAGTAAACGACACTGATTTGAACAAGGTAGATGAAAACCCGGAGCGATATCTGTTGGAAGTACTTGATTTTATTGTCAACTGGATTGATGGGCATATATTAGGTATGGATAAAAAGATTGTAGCTAATTAATATTAGTAATTACGGGGAAAACTGAAATTAAAGCTGGCAGTTGGAGGGAGTAAGCTGGATAAAATAATACTGGAAAAAGTCCTGGAAGAGGCTCTGAAAAAGGGCGGGGATTTTGCTGAGATATATATTGAAGAAAAACAACTCAGTAATGTTTTTTGCGAGGATGACCAGATTGAAAAGGTTAATAGCGGTAGGGAAAAGGGTGCCGGCATCAGGGTGGTCCGGGATGGGAAAACTGCCTATGTCTATACCAGTGATTTGAGTGAAGCCGGACTGCTGAAGGCTGCTACGGTGGCCCGGCATGCAGCTGAAAACGGCAAGGAAACCGGTCCTATAGAGCTCAGGCCGAAAAAACCTGTTTTTGAGATTAGCTGTAAACGGCTTCCGGATACAGTAAGTTTTGATGAAAAAATTGAACATGTCCTGGCAGCAAATAGAAGTGCTCGTGATGTTTCCAATGAGATTCGCCAGGTTACGGTGGCAGCAGGGGATTTGCACAAGAAAGTGACTATTGCTAATAGTGATGGTGAGCTGGCTGAGGATGAACGTACCCGTATCAGAGTGTTAGTAAGTACCGTAGCTGCCCGTGATGGCATTATTCAGACCGGTTATGAATCGGCGGGTGGGGTATGTGGCTGGGAGCTGCTGGAAGAAGTCGATTTTGAAGATATGGCTGAGAAGGCGGCACAGTTGGCGGTTACTATGCTTTCGGCCCGGCCTGCTCCGGCAGGGCGTATGCCAGTAGTGATGTCATCTGAAGCTGGTGGAACTATGGTGCATGAGGCCTGTGGCCATGGTTTGGAAGCTGATTTGGTGCAAAAAGGGCTGTCAGTTTATAAGGACAAGCTGGGTGATAAAGTAGCAGCAGACGGGGTAAGTGTTATTGATGATGCTACTCTGGATGGTAAGTATGGTACCTTTCGGTTTGATGACGAGGGTAACTATGGTCAGTGCACAGTTTTAATAAATGATGGAGTCCTGGAGCAGTATATGTATGATCGCTTGACGGCTGCCAAGGATGGCCGGGATTCTACTGGTAATGGCCGGCGTGAGTCTTATCAGGAGAAGCCTATTCCTCGCATGAGCAACACTTTCATTGCTTCCGGTAAAGATGACCCGGAAATAATTATTAAGTCTACTGCCTCCG
>DUMX01000242.1 GCA_012839665.1 Gelria sp. | reverse complement strand
TCTGAAAGAGTTGCCACTGTTAGAGGAGGTAGCAGAATAATGGCGGAAAAATCACTGGAAGAAGAAATAAAAATAGGTGCTCAAAAAGGCCGTAAACTAGCACGCTATATGAGTAGTACTGCGGATTTAGTTGAAATGCAAATAGAAAAAGCTATGCTGCGTGGTGATTTCGATAATCTGAAAGGGGCAGGCAAACCTATAAACCTGGAGGAAAACCCTTATGAGCCTCCGGAATTGCGGATGTCGTTTAAAATCTTAAAAGATAATGATTTTGCTCCTTATTGGATTGAACTGGGTAAGGAAATAGACAATGATATTAGTAAGTTCTGGGAAGAAGTAGACCATTTTAAACGCTATACAGAAATATTTTGCCGGGATAAACATAACAGTTCAGCTATTCAGCGGTTTGAAAAGAAAAAAGCCCATTTCTATTTTGAACAGCGTCTGGTTTTAGAGAAAGTAAATAAAAAAATACTAAATTACAATTTACATTGTCCTACTTTCACACTGGGTCGGACTAATATATCTGTTGACGATGAAATGTACCAGGTAATAACCCAGGTGGAGAAGTTGATTGAAGGCATGAAAGAGTTCAATATAACTAAATAAGACCGGTGTCTGTATATGGTATAAAGATTAATCTCGGGGGAATAATATGGTAAAATAGGAAGGGTCAGACATGTCAGGCTTTTATATTATTGCAGGAATTGTGTTGCTCCTGTTCTTACTGTCATTACTGTACATTAAGGCTATTATCAGGGTGGAGTTTTTCATCAGTCCCGGTAATACTATGCTTACCGTAAAAGTATCCTTATTTTTCAAAGAATTGCAGAAAAAATATCCACTACAGAGTGATTTTAATACCATCCTGAATTACTTGCTGGGTGCCTCCAAAAAAAGCCAGGATAAAAAAGGCGGGGAGGCTACCCCTGCAAAGGGTAATCTTAGTACCAGTAATCATTACCGCTTGCTTAACTTTGGGTTGCAATACCTGGTGATAGAGCATTTAGATTGGCGTAGTAATATTGGATTAAATGATGCCATGTATACTGCTATTAGTACTGGTGGATTATGGGCTGTAAAAGGTACCCTGGTCGGTTTTTTAAGCAGTAAGAGCCGCTTACAGGATATTAACTTTCAAGTCGAACCAGATTTTAATGGAGAGAAGGTGGTAAGTCACCTGTATGGTATATTAAAGATGCGAATAGTACATATTATCTTTATAACATTCTACTATCTCGTTTTAATAGTCAGGGGGTATTTAAATGGATTCACAGCAGGAAAAGCAGAGCCATCCCATTGAGGGATTAATGAAAACTGCCATGCAGGCGATTAAAGAAATGGTAGATGTCAACACCGTAGTAGGTGATGCAGTAGAGACTAATGACGGTACGGTGATTATCCCCATATCTCAGGTAGCTTGCGGATTTGCTGCTGGTGGTGGGGAATATGAAACTATCGCTTCGGCTAAATCCCAGGAGTTGCCTTTTGGTGGAGGTAGTGGTGCCGGGGTATCAGTAAAACCGGTAGGTTTTCTGGT
>DUMX01000241.1 GCA_012839665.1 Gelria sp. | reverse complement strand
GTGAAGTCAGGGAGCGTAAAGAGGAACTGGGGTATAAAGCGGAACGAGCCCAGCGTTATTTACAGCTAAATCAGGAATGTCTGGGACTAAAAAGGAAGGTATTACTATCGGAGCTTGCTTATGGTCAGCAGGAGCTAAATCGCAAGCAGAATAAGTTCCTCCAGCGTGAGCATGAAATCAACTTATTAAGTCAAGAATTACTGGGCCTGGAACAGCAGTTAATAGCGGAAGAGGATTTGCTCAAAGAGCAGCAACAGCAGCGCAGTAACATGCAGGAGCAAGAATATCAGGTGCAGACTAAACTTAATTCCTTGGAGGGGGAAATAAGGCTATCTCAAGAGAGGGTTAAGAATCGTGAGGAGCGTATTCGGCAAGGCCGGGCCGATGGGGAAAAATACACTCGTATGCTAACCCGTTTAAATCAGGATTTAGATATAAATCAGCAGGATTTTACGAGCCAGCAAGAAAACTACCGCCAGCGTGATAAAGAATGCCAGCGCCTACAGGAAGAAATAGCCGGATTAGAAAATGAACTGCAAAAAATGCAGGAAACCTTTACGCAAGATAAATCTAAAGTTTTCAATATAAGCAGGGCAGAAAGCCAGCTTAATAACCAACTGGGTGCAAAGGAAGAGCATATTAAAAAACTAGCTGAACGCAAAGATAGACTTTTAATCAGGTATGATGAACTAAAAAACTGGCTTGATAAGTATCACAGTGAACAAAAAACATTACAAGGACAAATAGAGCATTATCAGGCTGAATGGTCTGCTAATGATAACCATTTACGGGAGATGAATGACCACAAGAACACTTTGCTGGAAAAAGTGCAACAACTGGAGGAAGAATATACCCACCTGAATCAGGAAGGGATTAAATTAAAAAATCGTCTCTTATCTATACAGGAAATGAATCAGAATTTAAGTGGCTATTCGGCAGCAGTTAAATCACTTATGAAAGCGGTTACAGCAGGTGAACTAAAAGGGATAATGGGCATACCAGGGGAAATTATAGATGTCCCCCCCGGATTAGAATTGGCTGTTGATATAGCTGCGGGTAGGAGTTTGGAGAATATTGTTACCGATAGTGTAGAAGATGCCCAACAGGCTATCGACTACTTAAAAGCTCATAAACTAGGCCGGGTTACATTTCTACCTTTAAACATCCTTAAAGTTCAAGCAGTCCCCGCCGCTATTTTACGACAGCTGAATAAACAAAAAGCGGTGATTGGACTGGCGGCACAGGTAGTTAGCTATGATACTCGTTATACTAAAGCAGTAGAATACCTGCTGGGCAGGGTGCTTATAGTTGAAGATTTGGATACTGCTATACATATCTTTAAAGCCATTAATTATCCGCTGCGAATTGTTAGCCTGGAGGGTGATTTACTTAATGCTAGCGGTGCAGTTACTGGTGGGACCAGGCGTTCATCATATGGAAACAGTCCGTTGCTGCGCCGGGGAGAAGAGAAACGATTGCTTCAAGAGCAGGATGATAATGAGAAGCAGAGAATCTCCAAATATAATGAACTTCTGGTTATCCGGGGAGAATTGGAGAGTCGGGAAGAGGAAACCAAGCAAATAAACCAGCTGCGATTAGAAAATAAAATGACCCTGGAAGTAAAAAACAAGCAGCTTAAGGAAGTTACTGCAGCTGTTATTGCTGCCCAGGAAGAGATGGAAACGTTTGAAAAGGAAGTTGGGGAGCAGGAACAGCAGATAAAGCATCTGCAGATGGAAATAAGTAATATGCAGGCTGAACTTGGCCAGCTGAGCCAGGAAAGTCAGAAGGCTTCATCCCAATTAGAGATTTTGAAAAACGATATAGAGATAAAGCAGAGGGATTTGGAAATTCGTAGGGAACGATTGGCTTCGCAGCAGGAACAGTTAGAAATGAAAAGACGGGAATTGGATAATATAAGGAAAAGCGTATTGCAGTTTGAACAGGTACAGCTATCCTATCGCCAGTCAGTACAGGAAGCTCATCAGATACAGGATCGAATGGAAAGCGAGAACCAGCAAGACAAAGAGCGCCAGCAAAAATTAGAAGAGGCGATAGCTGCGGAACAAATTAATCGCTCCCGTTTGGCTAATGAAATAGCGAGCCTTAAAAAGAATCACCGGATTTGCAACCAGAATATCAGGGAGTTGCGTCAGAAATTAATACCGAAGAAGGAACGCCTGGAAGAACTGCAGAGGCAATCCCGTAATCTCGAATTGGCTATAGCTCGTTTGGAAACCGAACAATCTTCCCTGGAAATGAAATGGAAAGAAAAATTTAATGATTATATTGATGATACCAGCGAGATATTAAGTCAGAGGCAATTAAGAGAATATAGAATCAGGATAGAGCAATTACAGGCTCAATTGGAAGATTTGGGACTGGTAGACCCGGAATCTATTCATGAATACGAGGAAGTACAGGAAAGGTTTACTTTTTTGAGCAAGCAGTATGAAGATATGCTGCAGGCAGGACATTCTCTAAGCACCTTGCTGGAGGAAACGGAAAAACTAATGCTTAAACATTTTACCCATTTTATGCAAATGGCGAATGAAAGCTTTAATCAAACTTTTATGGAGATATTCGATGGTGGGGAAGCCCGTTTAAAAATAGAAAGTGGGAAAGAACGTCTGGAGGCAGGCGTAGATATAGAAGTGAAACTGCCGGGTAAGCGTACCCAATTACTGAATCTATTATCAGGGGGAGAGCGTGCACTTACCTGTATTGCTTTTATTTTTTCGTTATTACGTTTGAAACCGGCCCCATTTTGTTTACTTGATGAGATTGATGCTTCTCTGGATGAGACTAATTTAATCAGGTTTACCCGTTTTCTTAAAACGATGTCATCCAGCATACAGTTTATTGTTATAACCCATCGGCAGACTACCATTGAAATAGGGAAAAATATTTACGGTATAACCATGCCGGAAAAAGGTATTTCATCAGTATTGACCCTTAATTTGGTAGAAGCGGAAAGCATGGCAGGGTAATAAGAAAATAGACGGGGATTAGACACTGAAGGACACTGATTTCTTATGATTAACACTGAAATTTTT
>DUMX01000240.1 GCA_012839665.1 Gelria sp. | reverse complement strand
CTACCTGATTTTCTTTTTCTGCTACTCCATAACGATAACGTTCGACTCCCAGGAATTTGTTTATTGTGTTCACAGTTACTTTAACGGAAGTCTTTTTATCCTCTACCACCTGCCGCGCAACCTTGCGGCATATAGCGGCTATTTCTCTTTCCAGGTTTCGCACTCCAGCTTCACGAGTATATTCGCGAATGATTTTACGAATAGCTCCTTCCGAAAAGCTGATATGATCATCTTTTAAGCCATGTTCTTTAATTTGTTTAGGTATCAAATAATCCTGAGCAATATGAACTTTATCTTCCTCGGTATAGCCGCCCAGTTCTATAACTTCCATCCGGTCAAGAAGCGGTCGAGGTATATTATAAGTCGTATTGGCTGTGGTAATAAACATTACCTTGGACAAATCAAAGGGTATTTCCAGGTAATGGTCGCTAAAAGTATGGTTCTGCTCAGGGTCTAATACCTCAAGTAATGCGGATGCCGGATCTCCTCTGAAATCCATAGTCATTTTATCAATTTCATCCAATAAAAACACGGGATTACGTGAGCCCGCCGTCTTTATACCCTGCAGCACTCGTCCAGGCATAGAACCAACATAGGTACGCCGGTGTCCCCTGATTTCAGCTTCGTCACGAACACCACCCAGGGACATACGTACAAATTTGCGTCCCAGTGCATGGGCTACTGATTTACCCAGAGAAGTTTTGCCTACTCCCGGCGGTCCAACCAGACAAAGAATAGGCCCTTTCATTTTTTTGGCTAATTTTCTAATAGCCAAATACTCCATTATTCTTTCTTTTGGTTTTTCCAAACCATAATGGTCTTCTTCCAAAATGTTTTCCGCCGCTTTTAAATCCAGGCGGTCTCTGGTTTCTTTGGACCAGGGTAGAGATAAAATCCAATCCAGATAATTACGTACTACTACCGCTTCAGCCACCATAGGTGGCATTTTTTCCAAACGTTCCAGCTCTTTATATGCTTTTTCGCGAGCTTCTTTAGGCAGGTTAGCTTTTTCAATATTATTTTTTATTTCTTCAACTTCTGCTGCCCGCTCGTCTTTATCTCCCAGTTCTTTTTGAATGGCTTTCATCTGTTCACGCAGGTAATACTCTTTCTGAGTTTTTTCCATCTGTTTGCGTACCCGAATATTAATCTTGCGCTCCAACTCAAGTATTTCCATCTCTTTAGCCAATAGCTGGCAGAGATATTCCAAACGCTTGGTAACATCCCCAGCTTCCAGTACCTTTTGCTTTTCATTGACACGTAAAGATAGATGGGAAGCAACAACGTCAGCCAATCTGCCTGGTTCTTCTATAGCAATAACAGAAACTACAGTTTCTGGTGGAATTTTCTTGCTAATACGCACGTATTGTTCAAACTGATTTACCAGGGTGCGCATAAGAGCCTCTAACTCAGCATTCTTCTCAACTTCATCATCTTTCCATTCTTCCACTAAAACCTTAATATAGGGATCATGGCCTAAATATCTGGCAATTTCGCCCCGATGAAGACCTTCAACCAGAACCCGCATGGTTCCCCCCGGCATCTTTAATATTTGCCGAATTTCAGCTACAGTTCCTACGGAAAATATCTCATCCTCACCAGGTTCATCAGTTTGTGCCTCTTTCTGGGTAGCCAGGAAAATTTCCTTATTTTCCAGCATAGCCTGTTCTATGGCGTTAATGGATTTTTTACGTCCTACGTCCAGGTGGATAACCGTATACGGAAAAACCAGCAAGCCCCGTAGTGGCAACATTGGTATTTCACGATGATTATTATTTATATCCAACAATTCTACACCTCCCGGGCAAATTCATTCTACTATATGTACTGAAGCCGTGCAAGAAACCAAACCAAGTAATTGCGGCTTCAGTACATATAGTAGAATGAATTTGCCCGGGAGGTGTAGAATTGTTGGATATAAATAATAATCATCGTGAAATACCAATGTTGCCACT
>DUMX01000017.1 GCA_012839665.1 Gelria sp. | reverse complement strand
CCAAAGCCGATAAGCTGTACTTTGTCTCCCCCTTTTAATGCATCTTGGACTACTGCGAAGAAAGCATTGATTACCTGTTCCGCATCTTTTTTGGTCATACCGGCTTTTGAAGCCACCTCACTAACTAAATCGGTCTTATTCAAGCCGGTATGACCAAAAAAGATGCCGAACAGGTAATCAATGCTTTCTTCGCAGTAGTCCAAGATGCATTAAAAGGGGGAGACAAAGTACAGCTTATCGGCTTTGGTACATTTGAAACCAGGGACCGCAAGGCCAGAAAAGGAAGGAATCCTCAAACTGGAGCTGAAATTAACATTCCAGCCAGCAGGGTCCCCGCTTTCAAGGCGGGTAAAGCCTTAAAAGATGCAGTGAGTTAAATGCGACTGGACAAATTCCTAAAAGTATCACGCATTATTAAGAGACGCACCGTTGCTCGTGATTTTGCAGCCAATGAAAGGGTTTTGCTCAACGGAAGGATAGCCAAACCCTCCAGTGAAGTTAAAAAAGGTGATATTATTACCCTCCGATTAGGAGATAAAAGTACCACCTATGAAGTAATGGATATCAAGGATAATGTAAAAGCTGCAGAAGCTAAAAATTTATACCGGATAATAGAATAGGCAATTAATAAGGGGATTGTTTTTTTAAAAAAACAGTCCCCTTCCATAATTTATATGGCCCCCATCCACATTTCCACCCTACCATCCACTTCTCCCCACTGCGGTACCCGCAACCGCGTATGAAACGACGGCTACGTTAATATATACATAACCGTGTAGCCTCCTGCATATTGTTTATAGAAAACTTATATTTTCACCGGATAAAAAAGAGGAGGCGAATATAGTGGGAGAGCATTCCTTAACCCTGGTAAATCGTAATGACATGCAACTTAGTGGAATAAAGAATGTTAATACTTTTGATGAAGATGAAATAGTCCTGGAGACTGAAATGGGATATCTGTGCATATTGGGACAAGGACTTCACGTCAGCATGTTAAACCTGGACGAAGGTAAAGTAGCCCTGGAGGGCAGTGTTAACAGCATAGAATATAAAGCCCAGGGAACAGACATAAAAGCCAAAGGCAAAAACATATTAAACCGCCTGCTGAAATAAACTGAATTAAGGGGGGCGGTTTTTTGACTGGTTTACTGGGTCAGATAGAAGCCTTCATATTAACCCTGGTACTCGGTTTACTTACCGGCACTATTTTTCATTTCTACCAGGAACTCATTCGGAGTGCCCGGGTATCCCGTTATGTTTTGTACTTTTTAGATTTTTCCCTGTGGATAATCATTATTGCCCTGGTATTTTTAGGCATGCTTTTGATTAATCAGGGGGAAATGCGCATCTACGTTTTAATAGCTCTGGTTCTGGGAATCCTCATATATTATCGCAAGTTTGCTTCCCGCCTGGATGCGCCCATATCTCGCCTGGCTCGGTTAACAGTCACTGTTTATACGACTACAGTCCGAGGTATCAAAAAAGCACTATCCGGGGCCAAACAAATAATAGCAAAACTAAAACCCCGTCCCCCAGACCCGCCCACAGATTCAACCGATTAAAAAATTTTCGTATTAACCCGCCATGTACGCCAGGTGCACATACCCTACGGGCACACGGCAACCACCTATGAAAATAGTAGTTGGGGTTTAGTTTATTTTAAAAAATCAGTGTTTTTCATAGTATTCAGAGTCCTTCAGTGTCAAAAAAATTTATTTCCGTATTAAGAAGGATTTTTTCTACCCTATCTCGAAGAGTAAGCATACTAAATTTGTCCACAGTTTGTGGAAAAAATGTGGATAGAGCTGTTTAACTTATGCATATTGAAATTCGGGGAGCCGAGAAACTCAGTTTTCGCGAGAGACAAGTAGTAGTTATGAAAGAGATGGGTAAAAGTACGGACGAAATAAGCAGGGTTCTCAAGATTACTGCCAGTACCGTTGCTACCCTGTATAACCGTGCCCGTACCAAAGGCTACAAAGTAGTTATCATACTTCCTGGAGATGTGTTGGGTCTACACAACGAGGAGGACCGCGATGAAGAAGAATAATAAAAAGTCCCGGCTGAAAATAATATTGGCCGGAGTACTGGTAGTCATTCTGATGCTGCCGGTTGCCCCTCGGGTAAAAACATTATGGGAATTAAATCAGCGTATAGGGCAATTAGAAAATCAAAGAACAGAACTGGAGCAAACCAGGCAGGAACTGGAACAAGAGCTAAAACAGGCTAATTCACCTGCCCTGGTTGAAAAAATAGCCCGAGAACAATTAGGAATGGTAAAAGAAGGTGAAACTCGAGTATTTGAAGTTTTACCCTGATTTCTGCCCCTGGTATTAGCTTAACCCGAAAACAAATGTTATAAAGAGAGATACGAAGCAACCTTAATTGCGACCAACGGAAGCATCAGTGGTACCCGTAGGGTGTAGGGTGCATTTCAACGATAATTCTTAATTCATATTTACCAGGTTAAGGTTGACTACTCACCCGGCATTGAATAGAATTAAGATAGCATAATATTGAGGGGGACATTATTTTTCATGCCTACTGAACAAAAAAATATCGTACCTGGTGAGTTAGTGGAAGGCAAAGTCCAGGGTATTACCAGATTCGGAGCATTTGTTGAATTACCCGGTGGCGCTGTAGGATTAGTTCATATTTCGGAAATTGCCGATACCTATGTCAGGGATGTCAAGGATTTTGTCCGGGAAGGCGACAAAGTCAAGGTTAAAGTACTTAATGTTGATGGGAAAAAGATTGGTTTATCGATTAAACAGGCTACAGTAAAGGAGAACAAACAAGTTAAGCGGCCAGCTCGGGGGCATAGTACCGACAGGTATAGAGGCCATACCCAGGCTAACAAATCTCCACAGAATGAAAGTTTGGATGATAAGATTGCCAGGTTTTTAAAGGAAAGCGATGAAAGAATGCAGCCCCTCAAAAACCGCCTGGAGCCGAAAAGACGCAACCGTTTTATGTAACTACAGATGATAAAGCACTTCCGTATAAAGGAAGTGCTTTTTAGTTTGGAGATGAAACCATGAGATATGCAGCCATTGACGTGGGCACTAATTCCTGCCGTTTACTAATAGCAGATATAAAAGGAGAAGAGTTATACCCGGTATGTCGGGAGTTGCAGAGCACGCGCCTGGGAGAAGGGGTAAATGCTACTAACAAAATTAGTCCTCTAGCTATGACCAGAACCCTTGGTTGTCTTCGGGATTACCTGGATTTAGTGCAACGACTGGAAGTAAAAGATTTTCGTCTGATTGCTACCAGTGCTATGCGTGATGCCCTTAACCGGGATGAATTTATAGACCTGGTAAAAGAAAATTGCAACTGCAATCTCGAAATAATTAACGGAGAAGAAGAGGCCCACTTAAGCTACCTGGGAGTAAAAGAGGGATTAAACCTCCCTGCTCCTCTGGTGGTAGATTTGGGAGGGGGAAGCTGTGAATTTAGGGTAGAAGATGGTGAAGAGCATTTCTCGCTTTCGTTACCACTGGGCGCAGTTCGGGCTACCGAAGCTAACCTGTCAATAGCGGACGCTAAAAACATTCTAAGACCACTGGAAAATAGCAGCTATGAATTAAGAGACTAAGAATGTTTTTAGCGTCCGCTATTGACAGGTTAGCTTCGGTAGCCCGAACTGCGCCCAGTGGTAACGAAAGCGAGAAATGCTCTTCACCATCTTCTACCCT
>DUMX01000239.1 GCA_012839665.1 Gelria sp. | reverse complement strand
TCTACAGTTCCCTGTAATTCAGCTGGATAATACAAACGTTGTTGCTCTATGGTCTGATCTCTAATAGCAAAAATTATTGGAGATTTTCTTGCTAATTCAAAATGTTTTTTACTAGTATCAAACAAAAATATTTGTTCCGTAGCCTCACGTTGCTCCTTATCTTTTTCGATATCGTCAGTTTCAGTACGAGTTCTTTTAGATATGTATGGATCTTTATATGAACTAGTGGAAGGATTATCAACCACTATAAAATCTCCGTAAGGCGGTTTTTCCAATGCTTTCAGATGAGATATTAAGTCAACCACATTAATACCAGAAATATCTCTGCTCTTTAGTAGTTTCCTATTTAATAGTTTATCACATAAATCACTCAATAATTTATCATCGCTATTAACCCACTGATGAAACCAGTACCAAAGTATATTATCATCCAGTTCCAAATAGGACAATAGATATTTTTCTTTATCTTCCGGTTTGCTTAAAAATAAAACATCCAGGTACGGAGGACATTCCATTTCATCGTTAATTATTAGTTCTTTTGCCCGATTTAAGATCTTCCTGGTGATAATTTCTGCACCACGGGTAGTCTTATGGAAATACACATGCTTATACATGTAATACCTGGCCATAACAAAGTCTTCTGCTATACTTAAACCTTTATCGAGGTCTAATCCGATTTCCGGTACGCCATCTACCAGCCCAATTGTTAAGGTATTAATCATCCATTCCAAATCGAATTTTCCGTACTCTGCCCCGGTCATCAACGAATCCCGTAGCAAATAGTCAAATCGGTCTACATCTAATTGACTGGATAAAAGCTTAACTACCATCTCACATGGATGAACCCGCGCGATTACATCTGCAACCTCTTTGGCAAAACCCGGCTTGTAAGTCTCTAGAATCTCATGCACTTCAGTACCAGGATTATTGATTATCTGCATAGTCCATACTTCATGTTTTATACCCATTACATCCTCAATGGCATGCGAAAATGGGCCATGCCCTACATCATGTAACAATGCAGAACATAACACCAAATCCCGATTATCAAATATCTCCTGTAACCACTGCTTTTCCTGTTTATCCCGTACATGATGCAATCGTTCAATAACCCGTTTCACCAGGAATGCCGTGCCCAGCGAATGAGCAAAACGTGAATGTTCTGCTCCAGGATATGTATAAGAACTTAAACCCAGTTGTCTTATACGGCGTAATCTTTGCATCTCTTTGGAATCTATCAGGTCTAGAATATAGCTTTCCTGAGCTTTGTCGAAACTTATAATATCATGAACCGGGTCACGGAAAACCTTCATTAAATTGTCCCCCTAAATTCAGTTTCCCATTACGCATTATTCTATAGATAGTTGTTTCCACATTTTTCCCTAAATTCCTTTTATAAATAGGTAAATTTATATTATTTAACTTGCAACCGGGCCTGCTCCCGAACTTTTTTACTATTCATCAGGTTCATCTTCTTCACTATGATAAACAAATGCTGCTTCGGCTATTTGCCCCTCAATCCGTTCCAGGCGTTGCAGCATTT
>DUMX01000360.1 GCA_012839665.1 Gelria sp. | reverse complement strand
ACATCAATATTAAACCCTACCGGCCCTACCATTACCACCGAACCTTTCGGGAAACTATCAGCCAGAGCCGCCATCAGCCCTAAATCAATCCATTCCTTAATTGCGCCTACAAAACCCAGGATGGGGCGGGGCAGCTTATCCAGTTCCGGGGCAATCGGTGTTTCCGGCAGGTCAGCCTTACGAAAATGTTCTATATCGGCTGCATTAGGAGACAGATAAATTTCCCGGCAAAAACGCTTCTTACTATCATATAAACCCCGGGCGGTGCAAAACACGATATCACACTGTTCCATTAACCTGCGCTCCATAGCCTTAACCAACCGCGGATTAAACCCTTCATAAGCCGAATGCTCATCTACACAATCATAAATAACAAAACTCTCGCCTAACTGCCCCAGCAAATCACAGCTGGTATGCAGGTAAGTCCATAAAACCGGATTATTAAACCCCAACTGCTCTATGGCTTTCCGCAGCGAGCGCGCAATTTTACGCTGGTTTATCACATTAACCCCTGCCATCTGACTGCCCCGGGGCCAAATTACTGGAGGCGACCATAGCCAGGTATTATTATTCAAACGACGCAGTCCCTCCCGAGCTCGAGCTTTTTTAAAAGCCACCCCCGGGTCTTTATAAGGTGACAAAAACGAGATAGGCGGCTCTACATATAATATTCGGTGTTCTTCCGGTAAACGCGACATAATCTGCTGTTTCCGGGTCCACAAAGGCTCCCAGTCCACCGATGACACACATACGATATCCAAACTATCACTCCATATCATTGGACAGCTTCTGAACTAGAGGCAGTGCTGCCACCACGCCCAGGAAAAACCAGAAATAACTTGCCATCATAGGCACTTCGAAAACATTTTCCACACAATTATGGGCCAAGACCCCGACCAAACCGGCCAAAATGCCCAGCCCCATTATATTAAGGTAATCATCATCAGTCGCATTCAACGAACTGCGGGCCCGGCGCAGGCCAATAAGAATCAAAAGCAGAGTAGCCCCCAGGCCTACCCAACCCGTTTCCGCACCTACTTTAAGATACCAATTATCTGCATAAAAACTGCTTTCCGGGAAATTACGTGCGGCCACGGCACCACCGAATTGCCCCAAACCTACCCCTACCGCAGGGTTAGTTTGCCAGTGCTTCACGGCCAAATCCCAGCGCCCTACGCGACCGCCTCGTTCAGACGAAGTCATATATTCCGGACTCATCATATAAGCCATACGGTGATATACGCTGGGCATAAGTGTTGGCGTAAGCAGAGCTACTATCACCATCAGGATTAAAACCCGTTTATCAACCCATAATCCCAACAAAAGTGCGGCCAGGATTAAGGCCAACCAGGCTCCCCGCGAAAAGGTAAAAATCAAACACAGGGCCAGAACCAGGAATACCCCGGCATAAACCATCTTTTTAAACCAGTGCTTGCTACCGTAATACATGGCATATGCTATAGACATAGCCAAAACCATCAAACTGCCCAAAATATTGGGACTGCCGATAATAGAAACAACCCGGGTCCTAACCCCTTGTTCCGCCTGGTCAACCCATTCAGCCGGCATTTCCATGCCCAGGATGTACTGACTGATGCCGATTAGTGCAATCACTACCGCCAGCAGCAGAAAAACATCCACCAACCCCCGGGCTTGCTCACGTGAGCGTAAGAGGTGATACCCTATAAAAAACCATAACACATACTGCACCATTACCCGCATGCCCTCCAGGGCTACCAGATTATCCGGAGAATTGACCATGACCAGGAAAAGCATAACTGCCAGATAGAGCGCAAAAGGCAGCAACATTCCGCTGCGGCGGGGCTGCCACTGATTAATTGCCATCCTTAAAATCCACAGACCAACTATGGTGATAAACAAAAGTTCATCCCATATACCCTGCATAAAAGACAGGCCTCCCTGACGGAACAGCCAGTCCAATCCCGCATATAAAACTACCAGATATAATTCAATAGTATTCGATTCCCGACGACTTTCCGGCGCAGCAAGCGGTTTGCCCAAACTTTCCATTTTATCCTCCAAGAGCATT
>DUMX01000238.1 GCA_012839665.1 Gelria sp. | reverse complement strand
GAGTGACACGGGGAGTGACACGGGGACGGTCCTTTTGACATGTCATGCATGGCATGTCAAAAGGACCGTCCCCGTGTCATGGATTAATCTTAGCTTGTACCTCCGGGCTTTGGAGGTTACTATAATACTATAATAGATAAAAGAACTTACATCGGTGCTACTGCTGCTTAAGAGGAGGGAAAATAAGATGATACTAGTATTTGACGTTGGTAACACTAACATGATGATTGGAGTTTACCAGGAAGATCAACTCCTTAATCACTGGAGAGTCCGTACCGATACCCTGCGTACCTGCGATGAATACGGGATGATGATTAAGTCCCTGTTTGACTACCAGCAAATAGAAATGAAAAAAATAAAAGCAGTAGTAATATCCTCTGTGGTACCTTCATTAATGTCAGAATTAGAGGCCTTAAGCTATAAGTATTTCTCCTGCCGTCCCCTGGTAATAGGGCCGGGAATCAAAACTGGCCTGGCCATAAAATACGAAAATCCCCGTGAAGTAGGGGCTGACCGGGTAGTTAATGCCGTAGCCGCCTATCATAAATATGGCGGTCCTTTGATTATTGTGGACTTTGGCACCGCTACCACCTTTTGCGTAGTTAATGAACAAGGAGATTACCTCGGTGGTGCTATAGCCCCCGGGATTGCGGTAGCCAGTGAAGCCCTGGTAGCCAAAGCCGCCAAACTACCCCGAGTTGAATTAGTGAAGCCCCGCACCTTGATTGGCCGGAATACGGTGACCAGCATGCAAGCAGGAATCATTTACGGCTTTGTAGGGCAGGTGGAAGGTATCATCAACCGTATGAAAAAAGAAATTGAAGGCCCCTGCAAAGTAATAGCTACCGGCGGCTTAGCTAAAATAATAGCTCGGGAAACTGATACCATCGAAATTGTTGATGATTTCTTGACTATGGAAGGCTTGCGCCTGATTTATGAAATTAACCGGGGGTAGCGATGTTTAAAATAGGACCTGTAGAAATTCCCAACCGGGTAGTGGCTGCACCTATGGCCGGCGTAAGTGACCGGGCTTATCGTCATATGGTGCAGCTGTTTGGCTGTGGGCTGGTTTTTTCTGAAATGGTTAGCGACCTGGGTTTGGTTTATGGACAGGACAGGACCCGGCAGTTAACCGAACGCAGCGGCGACCGGCCCCTGGCTTTACAGATATTTGGCTCCCAGCCGGAGTCCATGGTAAAAGGTGCTTTAATCTTAGAAGAGCTGGGAGCTGACCTGATAGATATAAACATGGGCTGTCCCACACCTAAAATAGTTAAAAACGGGGAAGGGGCAGCCCTGATGCTTGACCTCTCCCGGGCCCGAGAAATCATTCGAGAAATTGTGCGGGCAGTTCAGGTTTCGGTAACCGTTAAAATGCGCAGAGGTTGGAATGATGAGGATAAGACCTGTATTGAGCTGGCCGGAATAGCAGAGGCGGAAGGTGCCAGTGCTGTAACCCTGCACCCCCGCAGCCGCTCCCAATTTTTCTCCGGACATTCCGACTGGGAATTGATTAAAATAGTTAAGAAAAACCTTACTATTCCGGTAATTGGTAATGGTGATATCTGGAAGGCTGATGATGCCCTGAAAATGATGGAAGAGACAGGCTGTGATGCAGTTATGATAGGTCGTGCCGCTCTGGGTAATCCCTTCATATTCAGAGAAACCGTAGAATTACTGGAAGACGGACACCGCATTTCTCCCCCCACCATAGAGCAGCGGATTGCTGCTGCTTATCAACACCTGGAACTGGCCTGCTCCTTCAAAGGCGAGGCCATCGCCATACGCCAGATGCGCAAACACCTGGCCTGGTACACCCGGGGCCTGCGCGGCGCCGCCCGCATCCGTGAAGAAATAAACCAGGCCACCACCCGCCCCGAAATCCACACTATCCTTGATAAAGTGAGGAGTGAGGTGTGAGGGGGACCGGGGTTATTTGTCCGGCCCCTTCGGTTTAGTCCTGGATGCCCAGTTGCTGTTTTAAAGCTTTCTGCAGGGTTTGGGAGAAGTTAACGCCGGCTTCTTCAGAAACACGATTTAACCAAGCCGGAATGGTCAGGGTTTTTTTAATAGTTTTGTTGTCCATTTCTTCTCGAATAGGCGGCATGTAGACACTAATAGGAACAGTGAAACAGCCTTTTTCAAATTCAATATTCTCTGGTAAAGTTGCGGGGGGAATTGGATTATTGTCATCTTCCATTCCCCAGAGATGCAGCTCTAATGCATCTTTAGCCAGAACCATGGCTTCTTCCAAAGAATCACCTTGTGAGAAGCAGCCGGGTAGATCGGGAAACCTGACTTCATAGCCACCTTCCGGGGCAGGTGTAAACACTGCCATGAATAAATATTTATCCAAAATACATTCCTCCTTTAAGATTTAGCGGGGTTTATTTCAATCCCGCCTGTTTAAGGATGTCATGTAGGATTCCAGGCTTAAGGTCTTTGTTGTGGTATGGAACCGTTATTTTATTTGTTTTAGTTGGGTGAATTAATTGTATATGCGATCCCCTTTGCTCTTTTTTCACCCAACCATCTGCGTAAAGCAACTTAAGTAATTCCTTAGGTTTCATCCGCACAACCTCCCTGCGATTCAATTATACACGTGCCATTTACACGTGTCAATAAAAGGGAAAAAGTTAAAAATTATAATAAAATTCAGCGGTAAAAAAATTCCGCGTAAATCCTTATAAATCCGCGTCACCCGCGCCTAAAAAAGCCAATGTCACCCCTTCCTATTGCATTAATTTTCCTGAGATGCTACAATAACGAAAAAGTTTGTGAACAACTTTGTGCGCAAAGGAGATGCCCCTATGGATTTTTTTCGAATTCAGCATAAAATTATCAGCTGGGAAAAAATCGAAAAAACCTTAAAAAAGACTCTTAACATGAGAACCCGCGGGTTTTCCCAACAGGAAATCGCTGACCGCTTAAACATAGACCGTACCTTTATTTCGCGCCTGGAAAGTATTGGCGAACTACGTAAAGGTCAGACTATAGCCTGCGTAGGCTTTCCTATCCTAAATAAAGAAGAAATTCGGGAGATACTGCAAAATGAAGGTATCGATTTTATCCTTTTAATGACTGAAGAGGAGCGTTTGGACTTCATCAACCGCCGCAGCGGCAAGGAACTGCTCAATGAAATAATGGACCTTACTGCCCAGGTACGCTCCCATGAAGTAGTCATCTGTATAGGCTCCGATGAACGTATAAAATTAATGGAAGGAGTACTGGATGGGCAGGTAATATCTATAGAAATAGGCACATCCCCGATTACTGAGGACAAATGGGTTGACCCGACAGAACTAAAAAAAATTCTACGCTCCATCAAATCCGCCCGATGAGCGCATATTTAAGGGAGGTTAAATATTGAAGCGAGTTGTAAGCGTCAGCCTCGGTGCATCCAAACGTGACCATGCCATTGAAACCGATTTCATGGGTGAGCATTTTCGGATTGAGCGTATCGGAACTAACGGAGATTGGGATAAAGCCATAAACCTGGTCCGGGAACTGGACGGCAAAGTTGATGCCTTTGGAATGGGAGGCATTGACCTTTATGTCTATATAGCCGGCAGGCGTTACACCATCCGGGATGCCAAGAAAATAGCAAAAGAAGCCCGCAAAACCCCCATAGTGGATGGAAGCGGCCTTAAAAACACCCTCGAACGTAAGTGCATAATGGATATTAACCATAATGGCATCCTGAACCTGCGTGAAAAAAATGTACTCATGGTATGTGCAGTGGACCGTTTCGGTATGGCTGAAGCCTTTGCTGAAATGGGAGCCAAACTGACCCTGGGCGATTTTATCTATACAGTAGGAATTCCACTGCCCATGCATTCGCTTAAAACCTTAAAAATACTTGGACGGGTAGCAGCTCCGATAGTAGTCCGTATGCCCTTTGATAAACTTTATCCAACTGGAGACCAGCAGGATGTCATAATTCCCAAACATTCACAATATTATTATGCAGCGGATATTTTAGCCGGAGACTTTAATTATATCCGCCGCTATTTGCCCGATAAACTGCAGGGGCAGGTAGTTATTACTAATACTACCACCAGAGATGACATGAAAATGCTAAAAGAGCGGGGAGTTAGTAAAGTAATTACCACTACACCGGACATGGGAGGGCGGTCATTTGGTACCAATGTTATCGAAGCCCTCATGGTAGCTATTATGAAGCGACCACTGGACCAAATATCCCCGCAAGATTACTACAATATGCTGAAAGAGTTGGATATAAAGCCAGGGGTGGTAGACCTGGAGAAAATGGATGCTTGATTTAGATTTTGCCTTTTTTAAATTAAACAACACTGAAAAACGGGGTCTATTTTACCGGAAATATATTTTAAACCGGCTGGCCCCGGTTTTTTTTCTCCCCCGGGTGGAAAAACTAATTCAGTTAAATGACCTTAACTTTACCGGATGTCAGATAAGTATGCCTTTGGGATCTGGTAACCTGAGCCTCATCGAGCCCGAAAAACAGCAGAACATGTTCAAACGTTCTGCCGAGATAGCCCGGGATTATCAGTTACCCAGCCTGGCTGTAGACCGCCGTTTGAAAAAACAATTACTTGACTTAGCCATAGATTTTCCATTAGTTTTCGGAGATAATTTTATCAAGGCCCTGGCTGCCGCTATAATTACTCGCATAATTTCCCGGCGGGAAATAAAGCGCCTGATCATGGTAGGCGAGCTGGAGCATTATTCCGAATTCATCAGCGGTATCAGCCCGTGCGGAGTTCCCCTTTCCATTCAAACCATGTACCCGGCCCAATACGAAGTAATGACTTACCGTTTACTTTATGAAAAAGGATATGCTGTAAGTACCAGCATGTTAAATCCGCATAGTTGGGAAGCCGGAGACCTCGTTTTTGTCTTTGACCCGCAGCAGGAAAGTTTGGCAGTTGCTTTCCCTGAAGTTTGCTGCATACGACTTACCAACAACGTCTGCGGTCTGGCTCCGGAACTAGAGAGCAAATTAATCCAAAACGGCATGGATAGTAGCCTGCATAATCTGGCCCCGATTATGGAAACATGTATGCGGGGGGAAGCAGGAATTTTGTCGTCGGGTGGAGAACAAATAAGGAAAAATGAAGCTAACGGAAGTGAAGGTAACATTTTCCTTACCCTACAGCAGATTGGCGATGAGCTGGGTCTGTGGGACCTCTTTCTTGACAAGGCCATATGAGCTACTTATAATACCATAAAGATAGCTGCAGAGGCTAGATTTTTTTTGTTATTAGAAGTTTCAAGCCGGGGGCTTAATTATTTAAGTTAGGGAGCGATAATATGACCGGAGAAAAGGAGATTATTCTAACTAAAGAAGGCCTGCAGCAGCTCGAATCCGAGCTGGAGCATTTGAAATCGGTGCGGCGGGAAGCAGTGGCAGAACGGATAAAACAGGCGAGGGCCTTTGGCGATATAACTGAAAATTCCGAGTATGAGGATGCTAAGAATGAACAAGCCTTCATAGAAGGCAGAATTCTAACCCTCGAAAAAACCCTCAAAAATGCCCGTCTCATGGAGGAAACTGATATCCGTACCGATGTAGTTTCCCTGGGTTCAAAAGTTACCCTGCAAGAAGTCAAATCAAAGCGAGAGGTTACAGTATTACTGGTTTCCTCGGTGGAGTCGAAACTAAAGGACGGTAAAATCTCTGACGAATCCCCGGTAGGCCGCGCCATCCTGGGCAAAAAGGTTAATTCCACCGTCTCCGTTGAAGCTCCGGCAGGCATCATTAAGTATAAAATAAAAAAAGTAGAGAAATAGAATTAAGGACGAGTATTTGCAATATTAGGGAGTGTAATAATGTCAGAACAAGAACAAAATATCAGCGAGCTTATTAAGGTGCGCCGGGACAAGCTGGAAGAATTGCGCTCCGCTGGTATAGACCCTTTTGGACAGCGCTTTGACCGTAATGCTACTGCCCTTAAGATCCTGGAAAACTTTACCGAAATGGAAGGACAGACAGTAAAAATAGCCGGCAGAATTATGGCCAAAAGACGTCATGGCAAAGCCGGGTTTGCCAACCTCCAGGATTTAAGCGGAAACATCCAGCTCTATTTTCGCCAGAATGACCTCGGAGAAGAAAATTATGAACTATTCAAGAAACTGGATATAGGCGACATACTGGGAATCGAAGGCGAAGTTTTTCGTACCCGCAAAGGAGAAATTAGCGTTCACGTCCGAGAACTAATCTACCTGTCCAAATCCCTGCAGCCCCTGCCGGAAAAATGGCACGGGCTCAAAGACGTAGAACTGCGTTATCGCCAGCGCTATGTTGACCTTATCGTCAACCCCGAAGTAAAAGAAGTATTCATTAAGCGCAGCTGTATCATCAAAGAAATGAGAAACTATCTGGATGAACGTGGTTATCTGGAAGTAGAAACCCCCATGATGCAGCCTATAGCTGGTGGTGCCACTGCCCGTCCCTTTATTACCTATCATAATGCTCTGGATATGGACCTGTACCTGCGCATTGCCCCGGAACTATATTTAAAGCGCCTGATAGTAGGAGGATTAGAAAAAGTCTATGAAATAAACCGCAACTTCCGTAACGAAGGTATATCCACCCGCCATAATCCTGAATTCACCATGCTGGAAATATACCAGGCCTATGGTGATTTTGAAACTATGATGGATTTAGCTGAGAACTTGATTGCCGCTGTGGTAAAACAGGTAAATGGTACTATGACAGTAGAAATGGAAGGGCAGCTTATCGACTTCACTCCGCCCTGGCAGCGCATATCCATGCTGGAAGCCATTGAAAAATATACTGGAGTTAACTTCACCGATATCAAGAGTGATGAAGAAGCCCAGTCTGCAGCCCGCAGCCTGAATATGGAAATAGATGATAAAACCACCCGCGGAGAGCTGATTAATGAGGTTTTCGAGGAGTTTGTTGAACAAAAGCTTATCCAACCAACATTTGTTTACGGACACCCGGTAGAAATTTCTCCATTGGCCAAAAGGAACGCTGTTAATCCCGAGTTTACTGACCGTTTTGAACTATTTATTATGCAGCGGGAAATAGCCAATGCCTTTTCCGAACTAAATGACCCCATAGACCAAAAACAGCGTTTCTTGAATCAGGTAGAGAAAAGAGCCCAAGGAGACAGTGAAGCCCATATGATGGACGAGGATTACATAAAAGCCTTGGAATACGGCATGCCCCCGGCAGGTGGCATGGGTATCGGCATCGACCGCCTGGTTATGCTCATCACCGGCTCCCCCTCTATCAGAGACGTCATCCTTTTCCCCACCTTGCGCCCCCGCACTGACTGATTTTGGCTGGTATTCGGTCAGTCCCCGGGTGAAGGCGTCTAACACTTGATTATTCTCATCAATACGGTAGATGCGAGCGGGTCGATTCTGGGAATCCCAGTCGGTCCCGCTCCACCAGATAGCAGCTTTAATGCGCGGATATTGTTTAATGGCTGCAAACATATTATCAATCCAGGCGGCTTTGTCACCACCCACCGAGTTGCAACCAAACTCAGTGATCATAAACGGATGTTTAAAAACGCTGCCATATAACCGGTACATGGAGTCATATATGTACGCGAATTCCCGCCATTGTTCCCCTGCATAATAGGTGCCGGTATTGTAGCCGGTCAAACCTACCACATCTACATACTCATCGCCCGGATAATATAAGAAAGCGTGGTTCCATTTAAAATCAGGGAAAGAGATATCATTGGGATTCCATACCCAGATCACATTATCTACTTCTTCCTGTTGGAAAATATCATACACATAGCGCAGACCCGAATCTGTTTATTGCTTT
>DUMX01000237.1 GCA_012839665.1 Gelria sp. | reverse complement strand
AATTTTAATATTCTTCATCAAAGGCAATTATCCTTCTTTTCTTTTAAAATTAATAGGGAAATAGACCGGGATTAGAAAATATAATAAAATTCAGTGTTTTTCATACTTTTCAGTCTCCTTCAGTGTCTAATCCCGGTCTATTTCCCTATTAATTTTAAAAGAAAAGAAGGATAATTGCCTTTGATGAAGAATATTAAAATTTGGCAATTTATTTAACGATTTTATATTTTATTTTGATATACGACTTAAAAATAGAAGGAGGGATGTATAAGGTTTAACATTTAGAATCGAAAACTAATATTTTATGGTAAGGGTTCTAAATAGTGGGAGAGGTAGGAATTATGCGAAAGTATTTACATATCATTTGTTTGGCAGCGATATTACTTATATTGCAGGCAGGAACAGCTCTGGCTGCACAAACCGTTCATGTTGTAAAAGCAGGTGACACTCTCTGGGATATTGCCAATAAATACGGGGTGACTGTTAATAGCCTGCAGCAAAACAATCGTTTATCATCAGACCGACTTCAAATAGGCATGAAACTAGTAGTAAACTCTACAACTACTAGCAGAAATCAAACCCCAACGTTAGCAGCTGACTCCAACAATATTTACACTGTTCGTAGTGGGGACAACTTATGGACTATTGCACGTAATTTTAATACTACCGTACAGCAATTAATGAGCTTGAATAACCTTTCTTCGGACCGACTTAACGTAGGGGATCGGCTTTATGTTAAAGGGGTAGCTCGCACATCAGTAGCACCAGCATCTCCATCTCGAGCTAAACCAGTTAATCCGTCTCCGCAACCGGTTACTAGTACTGAAACTGATGAAAACGATATCGGGGCGAGTATATGTCAGTATGGTGCTAAATATTTAGGCACTCGCTATAGTTATGGTGGTTCTGGTCCCGGTGGTTTTGATTGTTCTGGTTTTGTCGGTTATGTTTTCAAACAACATGGCTATAGTTTGCCACGTACTGCAGCTGGCATATACGGAGTAGGTGTTGCAGTTGACAAGTCTAATTTACGTGAGGGAGATTTAGTATTTTTCAAAGGGCCCAGGTCATCTGGCATCGACCATGTAGGTATTTATGTAGCCAATAATCAGTTCATTCATTCAAGTTCCTCAAGAAGTGGTGGGGTAATTTATTCTTCTTTGAATGGTCCTTATTATAGCCAGTACTACGTGGGTTCTAAACGGATTTTGCCGGAGTAACGTTCATAAAGAAAAAAGGCTACGGTTATTTTTACAAATTAATAAAACCTGGGATAATTATAAATGTTTATCCCAGGTTTATTTTCTATTTAGCGATGTTGACGGTAACTAATAAAACTGATATTATTATTCAGTGACCGGGGCGTAGCTCAGTTTGGTGGAGCGCTACGTTCGGGACGTAGAAGTCGCAGGTTCAAATCCTGTCGCCCCGACCAGTTAGGTTACTGGTGGTTCTTTCCAGGATTCCGTTCATGTAGGCCAGGAAAACGCCGTAGTTTACAATGGGTACGTTTTTTTCCCGGGCTTTACGGACACGGGAAAGCATCTGTTTGCGATTTAACATGCAGGCGCCGCAGTGAATTATTAATTCATAGCTTTCCAGATCTTCAGGGTAGGAGCTACCACTATACCAGGTAATATCTAATTTACCTCCTGCTTGTTTTTCCAGCAGGCGGGGTATTTTTATGGTGCCGATATCGTCCTCCTGACGGTGATGGGTACAGGCCTCAGCAATTAATACCCGGGCTCCGGGCTTGAGATTTTCTACTGTTTTAATGCCTTCCATCATGGCCTTCAGGTCAGCTTTGTAGCGGGCAAATAGTATAGAAAATGAAGTCAGGGGAATAGATGTATCTAGCAGGGCAGATACTTCCTTAAAGACCTGCGAATCCGTAATAACTAAACGGGGCGGCTCTTTCAGCGAAGCCAGGGCTGCAGGTAGTTCAGTTTCTTTAACTACCAGAGCTAAAGCATTATGATTTAAAATATCTCTAATAGTTTGTACCTGTGGCAATATTAAACGGCCTTTGGGGGCAGCACTATCAATGGGAGTAACTAATATACATAAATCCCCCGGGGATAACAGGTCACCGACTATGCTGTCCCTGGTATAATCTGTAGGTGTGTGCCGGGCAACAAGCTCCTTTAACTCCGCTATACCTTCGCCAGTTAGTGCACTTATCGGGTGCAAGTTAAGGTCCAGTTCTTTTGCCAGTTCTTCTATCTCATCTTTTAACAAATCTATTTTATTTAAAACTCCAAGTACAGGAACCCCTTGTTGGTCAAAGGATTTCAGCAAATTTTTTTCGAAATTACTTATACCCAGAGTAGGGTCAATTATTAATATAGCCAGGTCGGATTTTTCCAGCACTTCTCTGGTTTTCTTTACCCGGAGTTGTCCCAGGGTTCCTTCATCATCTATTCCAGCGGTGTCTATGAGGACACATGGTCCCAGGGGCAGGATTTCCATGGATTTATAAACCGGGTCGGTGGTCGTTCCTGCCTGTTCCGATACCAGGGCTATATCCTGTCCGGTTATAGCGTTTATCAGGCTGGATTTCCCGGCATTACGCCTTCCGAATATAGCAATATGGGGCCGATTAGCCCGGGGAGTATCATTAAGACTCATAGCGAAACCTCCAATTGTAAGAGCCGCGTCTATTCCCCTTTGGCCTGTTCTCTTTTCCGTTTAAAGTAATGGGGGGAATCTCCCCATTGCCAGAGGGTTGGTTCATAGCCGGCGGCTTTAATATCTTGCTGTAGAGTTTCAAAAGCACTATGTTTTTTATTAGCGTACAGCATATAGTCCTGGCGGTTTTTCTCGGGAGTAAGTATGGGCATTACAATATTAGCCCCGGCTTTTAAACCCATTTTTAGACCGTCCGGGTGAATGCTTTGCAGGGCAGTGGAAGCTACCATGTTTATATCCGGCATCATTATTCGGGCTAATGCCAGCATTTTAATACTGGTTCCAAAAACATCGGAAATATATTCCTTTTTTTCATCAGCCAGGGGTACATCAGGGTGGGGAATATATGGTCCCATTCCCAGCATATCGATATCTTTTTCCCGGAAAAACTGCAGGTCATAAGCCAGGTCCTCATAGCTCTGACCGGGAAATCCAATCATTACTCCAGTACCTACCTGATAGCCAATCTCTCTCAAAGCCTGTAAACACTCCAGACGCCGGCTAAAGCTCTGCTCGGGGGGATGAATTTTTTGAAAAAGTACCGGGTTAGAAGTTTCAATTCGCAACAGGTAGCGATGAGCACCAGCATTCCAGAGCTGCTGGTACTGTTGGTAAGATAACTCTCCCAGACTCAGGGTAATACCCAGGCCTTGTCCCTTCTTACCACTAAGCTCTTTAATAGTAGCTACCACTTCGGCTACCAAATCAATTTCTTTGCTGGAGGATACTTGTCCTGATTGCAGGCAAATGGATTGGTAACCATTATTATGAGCCTCCATAGCTAAACTGATAATTTCTTCTCGGTCCAGATGGTAGCGTTTGATAAAAAGATTATCCCGGCGCAAACCGCAATAGAAACAGTTTTGGCTGCAGATATTGGAATATTCGATTAGACCACGAAAGTAAACTGCTCTACCCCGGTTCTCCTGGCGATAGCGGTCAGCCTTCTCCAACAAAAAATGGTGTATTGCCGGGTCTTTGCTTTTTAAATAATCAACTATCTGGGTTGTGGAAAAACTTATCATTGGCAAAGTACTCCTTAAGAGTATTTTTTATTTCATTTAGTTGCTCAGGAGTGATTATGTTGGCATTATCAATACATAGGCCATAATCATTATTCAGGCGCAGTTTAACCAGACTGGTGCTAATATTATCGATTATAGTACCGTGAATAAAAGACCAGCGATAACCGTAAATCCTGGCCCAGCGCATCATTAGCTCCGGATATAGCTGTTGTAGAGCCTGGTGACAGGAAACTATAATGTCTCCACTACTCTTATAATAACTGTCAATAAGTGAACCTAGATTACCCATGGAAAAACCTCCTAAACAGCATCAATTACAGGAATAAATCCCTTTCCCCAGCTTCAATTCGGGTTAACATTTCTCTCACAGTCTGCTTAATACCTTCATTAGGTAGTGATTCCAGTTCCATTTCAATCAAAGGCTGGCCAACTTTTTTAGTTTCATCACTGGCATAATCGAGCAGGTATTCTTTAAAGGTTAGAATAGCATTGGGCATACACAGGTTATGAATTTTACCCTTTTTGGTTATGTCCATGAAGCAAGCTCCAGTCCGGCCACAACGATAATCAGCAGTACAAAAAGAGGTGATAAAGCCCATGTGGGCAAGAGCACGAATAGCCTCATCCAGGCTGCGGTTATCTCCCAGGATAAACTGTTGCTTATTATAATCCAGGGCATGTTTACTATAGCTGCCTACGCCAATGTTGGCATCGGCATCCAGTTGGGTGCAACCTACCTGTAAAACATCATCCCTTACTTCGGCCTTTTCCCGGGCAGTGATTATCATACCGGTATAGGGTACTGCTAGCCTAATGACCGTAACCAGTTTTTTAAAGGTATCATCATCGACTAGATAAGGACTATTATTAATCCAGGGGGTATTTACCGCTGGTTGCAGGCGGGGGAAAGAGATGGTGTGGGGACCAATTCCGCCAAATTTATTTTCCAGGTCAATGGTGTGTAATAGTAAGCCCATAATTTCAAATTTCCAGTTATATAGACCAAAAAGTGCACCCAGGCCTACATCATCTACCCCGGCTTCAATGCAGCGGTGCAGGGAATAAAGGCGCCAGAGATAGTCGCGTTTTAGAGGGCCGCGGGAATGTAGGTTTTTATAGGTCTGGTGATGGTAGGTTTCCTGGAATACCTGGAAGGTACCAATGCCTACCTCTTTCAATACTTTCAAGTCTTCAACACACAGGGGAGCAGCGTTAACATTTACCCGCCGGATTTCCCCGTTATCAACTTTAGTACTGTAGGCAGTTTGCAAAGTGTCAGCAATGTAGTTTACGTCCGATTTAGGATGTTCCCCATAAACCATAATCAAACGCTTATGTCCCTTACTTACCAGGGCTTTAATTTCCTCCTGCAGTTCTTCGGTATTCAGGCTATGTCGGTGGATATTCTTATTTTCACTGCGAAAACCACAATAAACACAGTTATTCACACAACGATTACTTACATACAGAGGTGCGAAGGTTACGATACGGCGTCCGTAAACCTTAATTTTTATTTCTAGTCCGGCAGCATACATTTCTTCCCATAGCTCTTCGTCGTTGCAGTTTAACAGAGCTGCGGTTTCCTCCGGTTCCAACCGCTGCAGTTCGAGGGATTTGGCCATAATCTCCCGGATTTCCGATTTTTCCGGCCTTTGCTTCTTAAGCAAAGTTTCATTAATATAATTTTCATCAATGAAATCTTTGCCGTTATCAAGGTATTTCTCAATTTCTTCGGGTTTAATAACATTTTGTACCCACTCTTTTACCGAAACACTACCCATTTTATACATTCCTCCCCATTATGTGTTATCTGTGTCTATTCTCCAATATTACCTCTAAACAAAAAATGCTTACCCTAATATAGAGTAAGCGGTGAAGAAATTTAAGTATATCCTCACCCCTTTAACTCAGTACTAACCTCATTATTAGGGAACGGTTTTTATAATTTCGGGACCTGTTAATCAGCTTTTGCCTTTTACCAGGTCTTATTTAGCAATAATTCAAGAGGATTTAGTTAAGGCACTTTTGACCGTAACCTGGGGCAGGTTACCCAACTTTCCGGTTAAGGCCCCCAGTGTATCAGTATTTCCGTCAACAATCAAAGAAATCACGGACACATCTTTTTCCCGATAGGGAAGCCCCATTCTACCTATAATTATAGCAGCGTAATCGCTCAATATCTTATTAACCTGTGGTACCACTTCGCGATTTTCAACTACTATGCCAATTACTCCAATACGATTTTCACTCATTCAGGTGACCCCCTGACGTTATTT
>DUMX01000236.1 GCA_012839665.1 Gelria sp. | reverse complement strand
CCCGATAACCAAACAAGGAGGTACACACTATGGAACTGGAACTTAATACTGATACCCTATCGCTGGGGCAGAGATTGTCCCGTATTTTTACCAGTCCGAGCAGTGTTTTTGTGGAGCTTGAACGCAATCATGCTTGGTTCGGCGCTTTGCTCGTAATTTCATGCATAAATTTAGTTGCCGCTTTGCCCCTGCTTTCCAAAATAAGAGAATTCAGTATTATGCAGTTGCAGCAGATGCCCGATAACCCGGCTCTTTCCAGCCCGGAAGCCATAAATATGGTGGGTACTACTGCAGTTATAGGCACCATAGTGGGAGCCCTATTGGCACCACTTCTATTTGCCTTGATAGTAGCCCTGTTACTTAAATTATATAATGCTTTTGCGGGAGATAAGGTACAGTACCGCAAGCTGTTTTCAGTTTGTGTCTATGCCTACCTGCCCCTGCTGCTGTCTTCCCTGATAGGGCTCGTAATAGGACTAACCACTCCGGTAGAAAGCTTTAGCAATGTTTCCACCAGCCTGAATCTCTTGTTCCCTCCTGATACCTATACTTTTCCCGCTATGCTGGCAGCCCGGATTGACCCCTTTATGTTATGGAGCCTTTACCTGGCAGCACTGGGAGGAGCTATCCTGATAAAAAGCGAAGTTAAGAAAGTAGGTGTCTATGTTTTTCTGGTTTGGCTAATCTATGCACTGGGTACCAGTTATTATGGTGCCTTAAAAATGAGCACCATGGTCTAAAACGAAAATAGGCGCTAATGACATAATTGTCTTGTAAATGACTTCGAATTTAGAAACTGATTAATTATCTAGAGTGAGGAATCAGGGGTAGGGGTGAGTTTTTCATTCGTGGTTGCGTATGCCCGGTAATTATTATACTAATGAATTCCTACTCAATGGTAAATGCGAGGAGTGACTTGTAAGGTGCCTGCCCTGGACGTAAAAGCTATAAGCAAAACACCGATATTCAAAATAGTACTCATTATAATAGTTATCGCTCTCATAGTAGGTCTGAACTTATGGCGTAATCACAGCTATTCCGGTCAACTGGTAAATACCACAAAAGTAGAAGAGAAGAGTATGGGGGAAAAGGTATATGCCAGCGGGAGTATAGAATTGCAAGAGAAACAGGAAGTAGTTGCCCGCGATACCAGGATATTAAAACAGTTATATGTAAAAACTGGAGATCGGGTTAAGGCGGGACAACTTCTGGCGGTTCTGGAATGTGTTACGGAGGAAAGAATGCTGGCTGATGCCAGAGCTAGCCTGGCAAGTGAAGAGGCAAATTATAAAGGCCTTATAACGCCATCTGGTGAGGATCTGGCAATTGGTGAGGCAGAATTCGAACAGGCCAAAACAGCCTATGAAAACAAACAGAAAGATTGGCAGCGTAAAGAATCACTATATACCGCAGGAGCTGTCAGCGCTCAGGAAATGGAGATAGCCCGCCAGGAATTGATGGTTGAGGAAGCAGCCTTCCTCAAGGCTCAAAAAAACTATGATATACTCTGCAACGGCCCCCGGGGAGCCGAACGCAAAGCAGCTGAAGCTAATCTGAGCAAGGCTCAAACTACAGTCCAAGCAGCCGAGGAAGAAATATCTCATTATATAATAAAAGCTGATATAGATGGTGTAGTACTGAATCTGGAAAACCGCCCCGGCGATATGATTAAAACCGGAGACAAATTTATTATCATAGGACAACCTGAACGCCTGCAGGTTAAAGTTGGTGTAAGTGAAGCCGATGCTACCCGGGTGAAACCAGGGCAAAAGGTACTTATAGAAGCCGCCGCCCTGACGGGAAAGAAATTTAGTGGGAAAGTAACTGAAGTAGCAGGCCTGGCCCGGATAAAAGAGACTAATAATACCCGCCAGGTAGAAGTGCCGGTTGGGGTTAGTGTAGAAGACAAATCCGGCCGTTTAAAAGCTGGTTATTCTGCGGATTTGGAGATTATCAGTGTAGCTGAAAAGAAACGCCTGGTGATTCCCTATGAGGCTCTGCAGAAAAGCAAAGGGAAAAAGCAGGTATGGGTTTATGATGATGGCAAAGCCCGCCTGCAGACAGTAACTACCGGTGTGGAAGGAGAACTCTACCTGGAAGTTACTAAAGGTTTGAAAAAGGGGGATTTGCTTATTTTAGACCCACCAACTGGGCTTAAGGATGGGCAAAAGGTACGTCAGGCAACTATGCCGGCTACAACCCCGAAGGATGATGACCATGATTAAGATGGAGCAGATGAACAAGATTTATCGTCCTCATTCTAACCCGGTTCACGCCCTTCGGGATGTAAGTTTACACATTGAGATAGGAGACTTCGTTGCGGTAATGGGGCCTTCCGGTTCAGGTAAGTCAACCCTGATGAATGTTATGGGATGCCTCGATACCCCCAGTTCCGGAGCCTACTGGTTGGGTGGAGTTGAAGTCAGCAGTATGAACAGTGACCAGTTGGCAACCGTTCGCAACCGCAAAATCGGCTTTGTCTTTCAAAATTATAACCTGCTACCCCGCATGACTGCTCTGCGTAACGTAGAGTTACCCATGCTTTATGCCGGAGTGGAAAAAGAGGAACGTAAGGCCCGGGCCCTTGATTGTATTGACCGGGTGGGGATGCTGGATCGAATTCATCACCGTCCCTCTGAACTCTCCGGAGGCCAGTGCCAGCGCATAGCTATTGCCCGGGCTCTGGTAAACAATCCAGATATTATCCTGGCTGACGAGCCTACTGGCAACCTGGACAGCATTACCAGCATGGAGATTATGAACATCTTCCGCTCACTCCATCAGGAGCATACCACCATCGTACTGGTTACCCATGAAGAAGATATCGCCGCTTTTGCCCGCAGAGTCGTACATTTTCGCGATGGCCAGTTAATAAAGGATGAAATACTGAATCCTCCCCTTACAGAACCAGTCAAGGGTGGTGAGGATATATGAACCTGGGTGAAAGCATACGTGTCGCCTGGGATTCTATCCGGGCTAATATGCTACGCTCTATTCTTACCACTCTGGGTATAATGATTGGCATTACCGCAGTTATTGCCGTAGTTGCAGTGGGTCAGGGCGGGCAGCAGGCCATTATGAAGGAAATGGAGCAATTCGGCAGCAATCTTTTCTATGTTATGGTCGATTGGCGGCGGGATGAGCTTCCCACCGGCAAAGAATTCACCATGCAGGATATTGAAATTATAAAAGCTAATATCCCAGAGCTGGAATATTTGCTCCCCTGCACTCAGACTTATTCCACAATTAAAGGCAGGGACAAATCGAAAACTGCTGAAATCTTGGGTACAGAAGCTGACTATGCAAACTTGCATCCCCTGAAGATAACCGCTGGCCGTTTCCTTAATAACAGTGATTGCCAGGGTAAAAGAAGAGTAGCAGTTATTGATGAGGAACTGGCTCAGGAATTATTCCCCCGGACCAGCGCTCTGGGAAAAAGAATAGTTGTCGGTAATCAGGCTCTGGTAGTCTGCGGAATGGTCAAGGCTAATAATTCGATCTTTGGCATGGGAACTAAAGTAATCTACATTCCTACCCGAGTCTGGTTGGATATTTATCCTGACGGCAGTATCTCCTATATTGAAGGGGGTACCCGTAGCCCACAAGATGTAAAAACGGCCATGCAAAGCTGTGTTAAGATACTGGAAAAACGCCACCACAGTGAGGGCTTATATCAGGGCGTGGATATGGAACAAGAGATTCAGGCAGTAAATAAGGTTACCGGGGTGATGACTCTGGTGATTGGAATCATTGCCGGGTTTTCCCTGCTGGTAGGTGGTATAGGGGTTATGAATATTATGCTG
>DUMX01000235.1 GCA_012839665.1 Gelria sp. | reverse complement strand
TACTCTTCATAGTGCCCATTATAGTAACTCTATATGTGGTGTACATACTCTTCGTCAAGGTGGATAGCCTGTTAAAAATCCCTATTCCCGGTATCGGCGTTATTCCCGGAGTAGGGTTCCTGGCTACTCTGGTTGTCATAACCTTAACCGGTTTCCTGGTTTCCAATTTCCTTACCAAAAAATTATTGCTATTTTTTGACCGTTTGATGAGCCGCCTACCCCTGGTTAAACTACTTTATGGCTCTATTAAAGATTTACTTAATGCCTTCGCCGGTGAAAAAAAGAGCTTTAACCGCCCGGCTCTGGTCAAGTTGGGTTCGGATAGCAGTGCCCATGTACTGGGGTTTATTACTTGTGATTCCCTGGCTAAATTTGATCTGGAAGAATACATCTCCGTTTATATACCTCAATCCTATAATTTTGCCGGTCAGTTGCTAATTTTCCCCCGAGAACAGGTCCATCCCCTGGATACAGGTAGTGCTGACCTTATGACCTTTATCGTCTCTGGTGGTGTAGCTGGAGTTTAGCGTCCTCCGGCCATGGGAGGTTAATTTATAAAGTTATGCTGATTGCATAAACATTAGTTTGCCGAGATGAAAACTCATATTGACATCTCGGCGTTTTTGCATGTAATAGAGATTTTAGGGAAATTATAAATAATAAGAAAATACAATTTTAATAGACACAGATTAACACTGAATTTTATTTGAAGCCTCCGCTACGAATCGCGAGATAAAGACGAAACTAGCTAGACAGCCAGCCAACTGTCGGTAGCGAAGGCTTTAGCCTTCGGTGGGAAGTGTAGGGAACGGCCCCTGTGCTGTTCCGTCATGTTGTCGTAATACCGGTGCAACTATTTTCATCGGTGGTTAACGTGTACCTGGCATCCATGACAGGTTAGTAAAGAATTAATGAAACTGAGGTGATGGTTTTGCGCCTGAAACGATTCCCCATTATCCCGATAGCAATATTACTAATAATCATAATGATTCCAGGCGGTTGTGCTCAGAAGCAATCTGCCTCCCAGAAACCTCAGTCTTCTGCCGGCCAAAAACCAAAAGCCCCACCCGAAGCGAAAGATATGCTAAAAGAAATTACCACCATTATTGGGGAACTGGACCGTAAAACCAGGATGAAAAAAGTGCCGTCCCTGCAGCAAGCTGCTCCTGGCGGAGTTGAAGGTGGCCAAGGCCAGGGTTCCCAAGGAAGCCAGGGTGGTGGTTCCCAGGAAGGTAGCTCTTCGGGCGGTGGTGAAAAATCCGGGCAAGGCAAAGAGGGCAGCCAAAAATCATCTTCAGGGCAAAGTGGCGGGGGACAGCAAAAAACCACTAACCAATGGCAAAAAGAAATGCAGAGCCTGAAAAAGATTCATGAAAGTTGGAATAAGCTGGAACCTCAGGCCGTAGAGGCGGGGCTACCACCGGGTGATAGAGAAAACTTTAAACTGGCTCTAAATGATTCGACCGTTGCTATTAGTAAACAGAATTTGGAAGAAAGTTTGGCAGCGGCCATCGAATTGTACGGCCAGTATGCTGGACTAGCCCGGGTCTTTTCCATACCCACGCCCGCGGAATTTTACCAGGTGCAGTACGGAGTGATGTCATCCATGGCCGCAGCCAGCCAGGCCGATTGGGCTGCTGCCAATGACAAGATTGCTGCCATCTCCAACTCCTGGTCAATGCTGCTACCTCCGGCTGGGAAAAAGGATAAGCTGCTGGCCCAACAAACTGACCTTTCCCTCCAAGATTTACAGGATGCCATCAGCAGCGAAGAAATAAATCTGGTTGTGTTTAAAGGTGACATAACCCTTAATAACCTGAAAGCCCTGGAAAAGAAATTATCCCAACAATAAGTCCGGGGGGAATCCCCGGGCTTATTGTGAATCGCTGTACCAACAGCGTTCTAGCAGGTTGGTCAGACACTGGCCAGGTGGTAAAAAGTCTGCGCCCCTACAACACCATCTACTTTTATACCAACTGCAGCTTGCAGTTTTTTAACTGCTGCTTCAGTAACTGGTCCAAAAATAGCATCCAGTTTCCCGGTATAATAACTTAAATCCTTCAAACTGCGCTGCAGCCAATATACATCGTAGCCCCGGTTACGGTCCCAGCGATTTCTCTGCAGAATCCTACCTCCCATGCCGGCAAAATAATATATCTGGTAAAAAGTTTTTGGGCCTACAATGCCGTCAGCCTGCAGATGTACATCCCGCTGGAACAGCTTCACCGCAGCCTCAGTTCTGGAGCCGAAACTCTTATCTGCCGGACCACCCAGGGCAACGGCAAATTTTTTGGCAGTGGTAGCCAGGCGATTTTGCAATACCCAGACATCATAACCATATGAACCCCGCCGCAGCGTACGAGACCCGAACAGGGAAGCACCCGGAGAGAGATAAGAACCAGTAGGCACACCCAGGAATAGGAAAGTGTTCTTCCCTACTATGCCATCAATCTTCAGGTCAAAATAATTCTGGAACTTTTTAACCGCATTTGCAGTTTCCAAACCAAACCTTCCCTTTTCCTGCATACTTATTTGCGTACCAATAGGCTCAGGGAGCACCTTAAGAAAATTTTGCACCAGCTCTACATCGCTTCCAGTATCACCACGGCGCAAAGCACGACTTCCCAGGACAATATATTCAGCCATTTGTTCACCTCCATAATAGTCCTTGTTATAGACTATGAGAGGTTAAGAAAAAGGGTTAATAAGTACTGTTTTTTTTCTTCCTAACAGGCAGTTGCCAACCATAACGCAGTAAACGGTATAGGTATTGGCTCCCCATAATGATTAGCCCCGTCAGAAGTGAAAAATATAGGATAAATTTCAACAGTGTCTCGGCTCGGGGAAATACCAACCAATAGGATATGATTAGGGCACCGATGGCAAGTGCGGTCTTACGGGCCGAGCCAGTCGCAAAAATTGCCCCACCGGTTTGCAGGGAAGACCTTTCAAAAATTATTATCGCCAAGATAAGAAATAACAGCACTCCTGCTAATAGTATACAACTATCCAGTAGGTAATCCGGCCCCATGCCACCAGTGGCACTGATGCCGGTAGTAGTCCAGCCGGGGTAATGCTGTACACTGGTAATATGCCGTTCGCTATGGATAATATAATCGGACATAGTAAGGTATGAACCAAGCTTACACAGTTTAATTGATACCGATTCCACCAGACCAAAATACCGTGCCCCGACATGCTCAATCATTGCCACAATCATCCCCGGCAATAAATTTAAAAAATAGCATACTACACCTGCGGCCAGTACTCCCGCAGTAAAGGTTGAAACCATTAGCGCCACGGTAAATATACAAAGACAGGTAGCACCAGTTAGCAAGCACCAGTGAAAAACATCCACAGGATTATAAGACACAGGTTGAAACAGACCAAGGCCGACCAGAAACAAACCGTTGACCACCATACTTAATATAACAACTCCCGCCCCCGGGAAAAACTTGGCCAGAATTATTTGCCATCGACTTACGGGTGTGCTCACCAGGTAATTAAGGCCACCCTTACGCTCCTCCCCCAGTATTATTATGCCTAATAGTAATGCTCCTATGGCCGGTAACCATTGCAAAAGCCCACTACTGTAAACAAGAGGCCGTGCCATTCCTACGCCAAAAGTGAGGGCAAAGTTAAGCTCCTGTACCCACTGCTCCATGCTGGCCCCACCCCGAAACAGATGGAATATCGTTTTTATTACCGGAGTATAGATTATTATCAATAAGGTAGCAAGAAAATACCCCCGGCTATGACGCCACTCTTTTTCTAAAATTCCCCTCATTGGTTTAGATAACTTCATCCCCATTACCCCCATATGCTTTTAAAAGCCTTTTAATTCCAGACCGTATCTGCTTAACTCCTACTCAAGCCCAACCAGGCTATTACCCGCATTAGGGCTACCAGTGCCAGGTATATACCCAGCCACATGACCAGGAAATAGGCCAAAAATGATGTTAGCGATGAGGCCACATCTCCTGCCCATCCCAGAGCCATAAGAAAAGATAGAAATACTGCTCCTACCTGCTTAAAATTACCGAAAAGCAATAACTCTCCCTGGCGCTCCAGGGGGTTTTTCTCAAAAACTTTAATCGCCAGCCAGAAGAAAAGGAGAGCGGCTACTAGTAATATAGTAATTTCCAGAGGATAATTAGGTGTTACCTGGTCTATTATCAAAATATTATCACTGCTCCAAATATAGCGGCCATTCCGCGTGATGTAATCAGGAATAAAAAGATAAGTTACAATATAACGAGCCTTAAGCTCAAGAGCAGCAGATACCGCATAGAATTGGCGAAATGTTGCAAGACTAATACCTGATAAAATCCAGGGTAACCCCATAATTATAGTTGTAAAAAGAACCGATGACAGGATTCCTCCAGAAAAAGAGGCTACCAACAAGGCCAGACTGAACAAGCAAAGCAGTGCCACCGTGGTAAGTATAGCCCACTGTATTACCTCCAAGGTACTGTACGAGGCAGGTAATTGTTGACCGGCGACTATTAGAAACAGGCTTATAAACAACATAATAGCCAGAATCCCCAGGCTACCCACTATGTACTTGGCCGTTATAATTTGCCGGCGGCTGACCGGAGTGCTTACCAAATAATTAAGGCCACTGCCCCTTTCCCCGGCCAGCATCAGGGCTGCCAGCACTATAACTGCTATTATAGCGATAGTTTCGGTAGTTGAAGAACCTGTAGCCAGTACCGCCTTAATGCTGTCTGACCAAGCATCGGCTCGGCTACCAGTTCGATATACCCAATAGGTAATAGGAACCAAAACCGGCTCCAGACCGATTACTATCAGGGCCAAAAGAAAAAATTTGTAATATTGGCGCCACTCTTTCCACAACAGACCTTTCATTGCCCTCATCTCAATACCTCCCCGCATCTATATCTCCAGCCCACTTCTAACTTCCCACTTCTCACCTCTCGAACCCGTATCCCTGTGCTTCCATAAAGGTCACAAAAATACTTTCCAGGTCCAGGTTCAACTCTTTTACCAATTCCGGTTCCAGCTCTACCAGCCTGGGGCTGATGCTATCCAAATGCCCGATTATAGTAATAGTTATTACCCTCCCGCTCTGGTGGTACTCCATCAGTCCGGGCAGTGATTTGATTGCATCTTCTGGAGGTTCCCCGGTAAAAATAAGCTGCAGGCGGTGTACCGTTTCTTTTAACTCATCCAGGGTATGGCTGAATAACATCCGTCCCCGGTAAATAGCAGCAATATGGTCGGCACTCTGTTCCAGATCATTAAGATTGTGGGAAGAGTAAAACACGGTAGTTCCCTGACCGGCAACTTCTTCAATAATAGTCTGCAGGAAAGCACGGCGAACTACCGGATCCAGCCCGGCCGTAGGTTCATCCAACAGTAACAGCTGAGGCCGCAGAGCCAGGGCCATAACCAGTGCCACCTGAACTTTCTGACCGCGGGAGAGATTACGTATACGCTGACCTTCGGGTAAATGGAATCCCTGATGTAGTTCCCGGCAGCGTTCCCAATCCCAGAAAGGGTAGAGTTTACTGCTCAGGCGGTACATCTCCGCCACCGTAAAACCCGGATACATTACCGGCACATCAGGTACATAACCCACCCGGTTTCTTATACTGCCATCTCTTTTCCGGATACTCTGCCCCAGGATAAAGCCATCTCCGCTATCTGGACGAATTAGACCAATTAACATCTTAATAAGAGTTGATTTACCTGCACCATTGGGGCCAATTAACCCGAAAATAGAACCGGCAGGAACTGCTAGATGAAGTTTGTCGACCGCCTGTAAACCATCAAATGATTTACTTAAAGCTCTCGTTTCTATGGCCAAATCCATAATTATTTCCCTCCCCTTTTCTCCCAGTCATCCAGGCTTTCTTCAAATAATTCTTTAATATCTTCACGGTTTAAACCCAGGTGATAAGCTTCCACCAGCACCTTTTCCACCTGATCGCTTAGTTGTTGTTTAGCCGTTTCTTTATCAAAAACAACAGTACGATCCGCCACAAACGTTCCTCGAGAACGCATAGTCTCTATAATCCCCTCCTGTTCCAGTCTTTGATAAGCCTTAGCAATGGTGTTAGGGTTCAGAGATAACTCTGCAGCCATTTCCCTTACCGTAGGCATCCGTTCACCCGGTTCCAAAATACCCCGGGCTACCAATTCTTTTACCCCATCTACCAGTTGCTGATAAATAGGTGTACTGGAACGTGGATTTATGTCAAGCCACAAGCTACCACCTTCTTTGTACTACTTGCAATAGTACAAGTATATAAAACTAAAACCCCACTGTCAAATTATTTATTGTTTTTTGCCTTACTTATGGTAAAATATGTCGTAAGCATATTGAATTTTCACCGGGCCTGGGGGTAATTAAAAAAGGGGAGAAAACCTATGGATAACCATGAGTTTCAAAAACTGGTGTTGGAGCAGTTTTCCCAACTAAATAGCCGGTTAGATAATTTAGAAGCTGGGCAAACCCGGCTGGAAACTGGCTATACTGAACTTGAAGCTGGGCAGGCAAGACTAGAAGAGGGACAGGCCAGACTAGAAACCAGACAGGATAAGCTCGAAGGTGGCATGAAGAGACTCCAAAAAGATGTTACTGAAATCAAGCGTGATCTCAAAGGAGTTTGGTCTGACATTATGCGCCTGGACAAAAGGCTAACTGCTCAGGAAAAAGAAATTAGCTCTTTAAGGGGATAAATAGCTTATGTAACCACCTTTTACTTTCCCTGATTTAAGTATAGTTCCAGGGTTTTTACATTATCATAAGTAAGGTCAATCAAGTGCACACAGCCCTGTCCGGCACCGAGCAGATGAGCCAATTCTTTCTTAGACATTCCTGGTAGCAACTGACCTTTTAGATTTTCCATCTGCAGACTGGACTCGCGACAAACTGCATCAGGGACCCTGGGTAACTGACTATGGGCTGCAGTAACCTTCATATCTTTATCCAGTTCCAGGCTGGTATTAACCTGATGAAACGAATCAATTAAGCTACCGTTAATTATATAACCTCCCTTATTATCCCGATAAAGCTGCTGGCTCTTACCGCGGTCAAACAGATTAATTTCCCGCCCGGTTTTCCCAATGTAACCACCCCAGGTAATTTTAACCCGGTCCAGGTTACTATAATAGCGACAGGAACCGGCGTAAAACTCCTCCCAAGCCTGGCTGTACACTATCGCATCACTATAGCCCCGTTCCCGGAAAAGAAAGGTCTCAGCCTGTACGACGTTAACAACCGTCTCATTAAACAGGGAACGCTCCATTTCATTCTCTATACCCTTTAGACCTGCTCTTAACCCGGAGCCGCTACCCAAATAAGCTTCCACGCCCTTAAGTCCCTCTATGTACTCACGATTCTCGGCCATATCTCCAGGACGCCCCAGGCGCTCCAACCAGGCTTCCTCTATTTCCAGGCCAGCTATTTTAACCCGCATTACCGCTATCCGTTCCATCCAGGAATCCAGGTAGGTGGTTTTTGCTGTC
>DUMX01000362.1 GCA_012839665.1 Gelria sp. | reverse complement strand
TCAGTGTTAATCTGTGCCCGAAGGGTCTGTGTTATCTGTGTCTATTTTCATATCAACCCCTCATAGCATTCCTCTACCTGGCGGGTCATGTTTTCAACGGTGAAGTGTTGGACTCGTTGTTTACCCTGGTGGGCGAGGGTTTGGGCTAAATCCGGGTTTACTGCCAGTCGATACATGGTCTCAAATAAAGCCTGCACATCAGCAGGCGGAATCAGGATTCCGCTCTTGCCATCTTCAATCAGTTCCGGAATGCCACCTACGTTGCTGGCGATAATCGGCACCCCGAAATACATTCCTTCCAGAATTACCAATCCTAATCCTTCCATAAGCGATGGTACACAAAGTATATCCGTAACTTCATATATATCTGCTATATTCCGGTAATAACCGGGCATACGTACAGCGGAGCCAAGCCCCAGTTCCCTTACCTGGGCTTCCAACCGGGGGCGGTCAATCCCTTCCCCAATAAGTAAGAATTGAGTTTTAATCCCGGCATCCAGGAGCTGGCAGGCTGCTTGTAGAAAATAGCGCTGCCCTTTGACCGGATGTAAACGCGCAACCATGGTAAAGGTAATACAGTCGGAATTCAGTCCCAACTGGCGGCGTATTTCATCCGGGTTTTGCGGGGAAGTAAACTTCGCTATATCCAGTCCACTATGAATAACTTGAATTTTATCGGCAGGGATATGCATTTCTAGCAAATCCTCTTCGATGGCATGGGAAATTGCAATAAAACGATTAGTATAATGATTGGTGCACATGGTTAGAAGACGGGCTATCAATACTTTCCAGGGGGAATCATAGTCATAGCGCAGCATGCTGTGGAAAGTAGTTACGATGGGAATGCCCTCACGTTTGGCAGCCGAACGGCCGATGAGATTGGCGCGTACACCATGGGTATGGACTAAATCAATCTGTTGGTTACGTATATAATGGCGTACATCCCTGATTTTACTGAGGTCTATGCGGTGACGCATGGGAATAACTGTGGCCGGAAAACCCGCTTTATCAACGAGTTCTGCAAAAGGACCTGGACACAAACAGACCAGGTGGACTTCATATTTAGAGGGGTCAGTCATTTTGAGCAGGGTAAAAACTAGTTCTTCGGCTCCGCCGATTTCCCCTCCACCAATCATATGAAGAATTTTTTTGCGTTGCTGTGCCACTTATCCAGCTTACTCCCTTCGGGTGCTAGTCTGTACGACTCCACCAGCGGAACAGGGATAGGATATAGCTTCCCTGCCTTGCCCCTGGAATAAACTGTAGCACAGACAGCAATGTACCTGCAATAATTAATATTAAGGGAATGCGCAGGCCTGCGCCCAAGGTAAGGCGCCAGATACCGTAAACGGTAATTATGATACCGATTATACCCAGCCCATTAGATAAAATGATGCTGTTTCGCAATGTTGTATGCAGAGTGTTACCACAGCGATAAAGCCACTGTAAAAAAGCATTGCGCCTGGGCCGGACTATTGGCGCTAAAACGGACCCGTTTGTACTATTTGTTTTCTCCTCCGCCGGAGCTGCAACCAACCATCCCAAAAACCAACTCCCGGCCAACAAACGATAAGTCCAACTATATCGAAACATCTTTCACTTCTCCCTTATCAGTGTCCTTCAGTGTCTAAAAATTCCCCGTCCATTTCCGCATACTGCTCACTTTCGATTTGAACCCGAGGTTTGTCGCCGGTCATCAGGCCAATCTTAAACGCACCCAGGATAAGAAGCAGAAGCAGTAAGCTCAAGATCAGAGTAACCTTGGGGCTGCTTATCGAACTCATAACAATAGCAATAACCCCAAAAAAACCGCTAATACCATAAATAATCAAGACACTATTCTGATGGCTAAAACCCATCCCCATCAAGCGGTGATGCAGATGGTCCTTGTCTGGGCTGAAAATCGGCGTTTTATTATATATACGGCGGACAATGGCAAAAAAGGTATCAAAAATCGGGATCACCAAAATAATAATCGGGATAAAAAGCGAGATAATGGCCGCACTTTTGGTCAAGCCCAGAATAGCCAGACAACCCAGTACAAATCCCAGTAAATTCGAACCACAATCCCCCATAAAAGTACGAGCCGGATAAAAATTATACGGTAAAAAACCTAAAACAGCCGCCACCAGGATAAAGGCCATAACTGCCGCTACCGTTTGTCCATTTAATAGAGTAACGATTCCCATAGTACAACCAGCGATAGCAGACACCCCGGCCGCCAGCCCATCCAGTCCGTCAATCAGGTTAATAGCATTAGTAATGCCAACTATCCACAGCAGAGTGATGGGGATACTAAGATACCCCAGATTTAACATGCCGTCAAAAGGATTAGTAACAAAACTAACTACAATGCCGGAAAAAATAGCTACCGCTGCCGCCAAAATCTGGGCCAGTAACTTCACCCAGGCGGGCAGGTCAAAAATATCATCCAACAGACCGGTACCAAAAACAATTGCTGCACCTATAATGAGTCCATTAACCTGAGCAGATTTAGGTATGAAAATCAACATAACAAAAATAAAAGCTAGAAATATGGCGATGCCACCAACCCGGGGCATGGCCACCTGGTGAACTTTCCTCTGGTCAGGTTCATCAATAGCATTAATCCGCGGTGCAATACGGATTGCCAGCGGAACACTGCCATAAGCAATTAGCATTGCCGCCAACACTGCAATAATACTCATATTTAAGGGCATATTAAGTTCAACTCCCCAAAATCCTCCACATCTAGACCTATTCTATCACCGCGGCTAATCCTTGTCCACGAGTGATTTTTTGGGATTTAAAGCACATAAGGGGATTAGAAGTGGAAATACGCCCATTGCTTCTGGTATGATAAATCTATACTTGCGTCACTTTTTATCATATTTTGGAAACATTGCTTATTTACAGACGCTGAGTGTCGGGTCGCCCGGAATAGGCAGCTCTATATGCAATGGGATTCATCCTAATAGGAGTCAGTGGTCGACCGGGCAGACACATGGGTCTGCCCCTACAAAAAAAATCCGCGTCAAAAAAAACTTCAGTGTTATTCATAAAAAATCAATTACGGGGGAGCGAAGTCTGTTGTTAATCGTTCTATCCGGGTACTATGGATTTGACAATGCCGGGGATGAAGCCCTGTTATCCGCCATCTGTTCCAGCATCCGCCGCATTGAACCTGGTGCAGAATTTGTTGTCTTATCCGGATGTCCACAAAAAACTGAAAATCTGCATCAACTTCCTGCCGTTAACCGGATGAACCCCTGGCAAGTATTGAAGGTACTCCGCCAGGCTGACCTCTTAATCAGCGGGGGCGGCAGCCTGTTTCAAGATATAACCGGCCCGCGGTCACTTCCCTATTATATTAGCATTGTAGCCCTGGCCAAAACCCTGGGTAAACCAGTAATATTCTATGCCCAGGGAGTAGGCCCC
>DUMX01000234.1 GCA_012839665.1 Gelria sp. | reverse complement strand
AGGTCCGGAGAAATCGGCTCAGATTTTCAAACATTTAAATGAAGAGGAGATTGAGCAGATAACTCTGGAAATTGCTAATGTGCGCCAGGTTCCTGCGGATAAAGTAGATGATATCTTTCGTGAGTTTTATGAAATGGCTCTGGCCAGCCAGTTTATCGGCCAGGGTGGTATCGGCTATGCCAAAGAAGTTCTGGAAAGGGCTTACGGGGAGGAAAAAACGATTGAGATTATTGGTCGCATTTCCGCTTCCTTGCAGGTACGCCCCTTTGATTTTATGCGCAAGACCGAGCCGTCTCAACTCTTAAACTTTATTCAGTCTGAACATCCCCAAACCATAGCTTTGATTTTGGCCTACCTGGAACCGGAAAAATCTTCATCCATATTATCAGCTCTACCTCCAGACCAGCAGGCCGAGGTGGCAAAACGTATTGCGATAATGGATACTACTTCCCCGGAGGTCATTAAGCAAGTAGAAAGGGTCTTAGAAAGAAAACTGTCTTCTATTGCTCCTCAGGAACTTACGGCTGCTGGTGGTATTAAATCAGTGGTAGAAATAATTAATCGGGTAGATAGGGGAACAGAAAAGACTATCATGGAAGCCATGGAAGTACAGGATCCAGAACTGGCTGAAGAAATTAAGAAGCTCATGTTTGTATTCGAAGATATTGTTATTATTGACGATCGTTCAGTTCAGCGGGTACTAAGGGAAGTGGAGTCTCAAGATTTGGCTTTGGCTCTCAAGGGTTCCAGTGATGAAGTTAATCAGAAAATATTTAGCAATATGTCCACCCGAGCCTCCGATATGCTGAAGGAAGACATAGAATTTATGGGACCAGTTCGGCTGCGTGACGTCGAAGAAGCCCAACAGCGTATTGTTAACATTATCCGGCGCTTAGAAGAAACCGGTGAAATCGTGGTTGCTCGCGGAGGAGGAGATGAAATAATTGTCTAAAGTTATTAAAAACTCACAGACGTTACTTATTCCACCTATAGTTATTGATTCCCATGAATTCACCCAAACTGAAGATGAGATGGAAACAGAAGAAATAAAAGGTAGTGATGATACAACAACTGGGATAGACGATATTAAATTAGAAAGTCAACAGATTTTAGCAGAAACGGAGCAGATGGTAATGGAGCTGTTGCAAAAAGCTCGGGATGAAGCCCGGGATATCATTACTAATGCGCAGGAAGAAGCTGAAGTTATTAAAATGCAGGCTAACACAGAGGCAGAATCCATTAGACAGGAAGCTCGTAAAGAAGCTTATGAGGAGGGCTTACGGCAAGCGCAGCAAGAAATCGAAGGTGACCGGCAAGCAGCTATCCAACAAAGCCAGGTTATATTGGAGGAAGCCCGCCAGCTAAAAATTAAAACCTTTCGTTCCTGTGAAGCTGATATGGTACGCTTGGTAATGGCCACAGTTAAAAAGGTAATCGCCGGTGAATTAAAAACTAACCCCGATATAATAATTAATATTTTGCAGGAAGCTATTAATTTCTTAGATAGACCGGAAAATATTACGGTGTACGTTAACCCTCAGGAAGTAGATAATATTTTAGAGGTAATGGATAAGGGCTATTTAACCGATATTGGTAATAACAGTACTAAAATAGACATTAATGCTGATGAACGTATCTGTCCTGGAGGATGTTTATTAGAAAGTGATGCCGGAACCGTAGATGCGCAGTTAGAAACCCGAATTGCCAGTGTTAATAACGCTATACAGGAAGTAGTTGCCGATGATTATTGAAAATCACAGCTTTAAGCTGGAAAAATATATGGATGCTCTAGAAAAAGCCTCCACCTGCCTGCTCAAGGGCAAAATATCGCAGGCAATTGGCCTTACTCTGGAAGCAACTGGCCCCCGGGTAAGGTTAGGGGAACTATGCTATGTAAAGACCAATTACGCTGGTGGTCAATCAGTACCAGCGGAAGTAGTAGGATTTAAAGACAGAAAAATTCTACTCATGCCCCTGGGAAATCTGGAAGGAATAGGCCCGGGAAGTGAATTACTGGCTACCGGTTCTACTCTAAGGGTAGCAGTAGGTATGGATTTAAAAGGCCGGGTTTTAAATGGCCTGGGGGAGATTATTGATGATAAGGGCAGGATTCAGCCCGAATTTACTTATCCGGTTATGAATTCCCCGCCCAGTCCGCTTAAGCGGCAGCGTATTACCCAGGTGCTACCGGTAGGTATTAAAGCTATTGACGGTCTGGTTACGGTTGGGAAAGGACAGCGTATGGGTATTCTGGCTGGAAGTGGAGTAGGTAAGAGTACCCTGATTGGGATGATAGCCAGGAATACAGAGGCAGATATAAATGTCATTGCTTTAATAGGGGAACGAGGTCGCGAAGTCAGAGATTTCTTGGAGAAAGATTTAGGCGAAGAGGGATTGGCTAAATCGGTAGTGGTGGTGGCAACCTCTGACCAACCGGCTCTGGTAAGGTTAAAAGGAGCATTTGTAGCTACCAGCATAGCCGAGTATTTCCGGGACCAGGGTATGGATGTTTTACTTTTAATGGACTCTTTGACTAGATTCGCCCTGGCCCAGCGCGAAGTAGGCCTGGCGATAGGTGAACCTCCGGCTACCAGGGGATATACCCCTTCAGTTTTTGCCCTCCTGCCCAAACTATTGGAACGAGCAGGCATGGCTGAAAGGGGTAGCATAACCGGACTTTACTCGGTACTGGTTGAAGGTGATGACCTTAACGAACCTATTACTGATGCAGTACGAGGTATAGTAGATGGACATATAGCTCTGGACCGTAATCTGGCGGCCATGAACCTTTACCCGGCAGTTGATATAGCTCAAAGTATTAGTCGAGTAATGATTGATGTAGTTTCACCTGAACATATGGAAACTGCCAATCGCTTTAGGAGTGTCCTGGCTACCTATGAAGAGGCCCGGGATTTAATAGATATCGGGGCTTATAAACCAGGCTCCAATCCTCGTATAGATGAAGCCATAGCTCTTATAGACAACTGTTATAACTTCCTAAGCCAGGGTATATATGAAGAAGCAGCTTTTAATGATACATTAACAACTTTACATAATTGCATCGCATAAAAGTAAATTAGACACTGAAGAACACTGAATTACGATAATTCTTAATTCAAATAGACACAGGGGGATTTTATGAGAGCTTTTCGTTTCAGGTTGCAGACAAAACTAGATATCTGCCAGCGCCAGGAACAGGTTACCCGGGAAGAGATGCACCGCCGGGCAGCCATTCGCGATCAGGCTCTACAAGAACTGGAAATACTGGAGAACCGCTTTCAATACCTGGAAGAGTCCATACGGGAACTGAATGCTTTTCCGGGTCAATTCCCCAGGATATTAATTAACCGGCAGTATATACCAGTACTAAATCAACAGATTAAAGCCAGTGCGGAACATTTAGCTACAGCAGAAGATGCGGTAGAAGAGGCCAGAATGGAACTGATAGAAAGAAGGCGGGAGACCCGTACCCTGGAGAAACTTAAAGATAAAGCCTGGCAAAAGTATTTGCACGAACTCTTATTAGAAGAACAAAAACATATCGATGAGGTAGCAAGTACAGCTTATCATAGAAAAAACCTGGAGTAGTATGTTATGAAAGCATTTAAAACATTTTGTATCATTATCTCAATTATCTTATTACTGGCAGGAGCCTGGTTGGGGCTGTTATATTTCAAAATATTAAAAACGCCTAACTTTATGGCCTATATGCCAGTAGTCGGCAATTTACTAACTGAAGAGGATGAACTGCCTACAGAGTTAACTCCACTGGACGAGGCGAAAAAGGAAAATGCCGTCTTAAAAAACTCCATTACTGAAAAACAAGAAGAAATAAAAGAAATGCAAGAGCAGATTAGCGATTTAGAAAAAGAGCTTAAGGTTAGTGACAACGAAGCCTTTAAACTTAAAGACGAGGTAGCCCGACTCAATGAAGAGATATTAGACCTCAAGACTATCAAGGGTAATAAAAGGGCGGCTTACAAGGATATGGCCGGGTATTTTGCGGAAATGAAGGGTCAGGATGCCGCCGATATCTTATCCCGCTTGAAGGATGAAGACATCATTGGCATTTTCAATGAAATGCCCAAAGACCTGGTGGCGGAAATGCTGCAAAAAATGGAAAGAGATAAAGCCACCACTTTAACTCGGAAGATGCTGGTTACCAATCCGTAACCTTCATCTTATAAATATTAATTAGTGGAAGGAGGTGAATTAGTGACAGCTATGAACATGCCCGTGATACCTGGCGCAGTAGCCAAAAAACCAACAACTCCGATAGGGGAAAAACGTTTACTACGGGAAAGTAGTAGTAAAGGTAGTAATAGTAGCTTTTACAAGCAACTGAAACAGATAAACCAGAAGCAGGAAGCCCTTTCGGAAAACAAAACTTCCGAGGCCATGGACAGGACCAGTCCAACAGGACCAAAACCTGATGAACAACAAGTTCAGGCAGAGGATAAGTCTACAGGCAAAAATCATATCAGGGTTATCAACCAAACTGGAGAAAAATCCGATGGTGTTAGTGCAACTAATCCGGAAAAAACGGTTAATAACCTGATTGAATTTACAGAAATGGATTCTGCCGATGAAGTAATAGTACCGTCTGTCCTGGTGGCAACTTTACCGGAGCAGGTGGAGGCTGAAAACCATGCAGAGAACGAACTACTTGTATCTGAAGTACCAGTTTTAAACCAGGAAGAAGCTGGTATTGCAGTATCAGGTGCGGATGAATTTCATTCACAACCTGAAGATACAAAAACCATAGCTTCAGACCCTCAAAATGGACAACAGCTGTGCTACCGGGTTAATTTGCTCTTCCCCGGTTGCAGTGGATGAACTATTGCTGTTACTATCGGTAGTCAGCTGTTGTCCATTTTGAGGGTCTGAAGCT
>DUMX01000233.1 GCA_012839665.1 Gelria sp. | reverse complement strand
GTTAACTGGTTTAGCACAGGGAGCGGTCGGAATTGTAGAAATTGAAGATAACTTGCCCATTAAAGAGGGGAATCTCAATGATATTAGCCCGTATCTTCCTGCGTTACCTATTCGTAATTCTGCAAATCTGCAATTAATAGAGAAGAATGATAAAACCCCAGATATTGAAGTAAATATAAGAGCAACTTATCCCATTAGTGGTAGTATCGCACCCAATAAGGGTAAATACTGGCAGATATATCGAACCGCAGGTTCACAATCTACTTTTAGCTGCCAATGGAGTCCTTCAGTATCTATACCTGTCGGCATAATAGACGATTCCGGTAACTGGCTGGGAGGTGGCTATTATGCTGGTAGATGTACATTAACCGCCACCTTTAACCAAAGTGGCAATTATAGTTGGGTATTGCTTAACAATAGTTCAAGTACTATAACTTATAATGGAAGTATTACTTACTAGCTAAACGGCGTTTCATTCAACAACTATACAATCACCTTTTCCCTGGACTGCCAACTATATTATTGGCAGTCCAGCCGTATTATTTTTAAGCAGCTGACCGGGGAGGGATTTTATGCGTCTGTTGGTGGTGGAAGATGAGAATGATTTAGCAACTGCGTTGGGGAAAGAACTGGCCAGGGATGGTTATGCCGTAGACCTGGCAGAGGACGGGGAAGAAGCTCTGTTCTTAATCGAGATTAACAATTATGATCTGGTGGTATTAGACCTCAACTTGCCGGAGCTGGACGGGTTGGAGGTATTAGACCGCCTGCGGGCCGACCATCCGCTTGCCAAAGTTCTGATATTAACCGCGCGGACTGAAGTGGAAGACCGGGTGCGGGGACTGGACATGGGTGCCCATGATTATTTAACCAAGCCGTTTTATCTTAAAGAGCTGAAGGCAAGGGTACGGGCACTGCTACGCCGTGATTTTGTTACACAGGATACCGTATTGCAGTGCGGGCATCTGAAAATGGATACCGTAAAACATATAGCCTGGTGTGAAAATCGCCCGTTAGACTTGACTCGTAAAGAGTATGCCATTTTAAGATATCTGCTCTTGCAAACAGGAAAAGCAGTAAGCCAGGAAGAACTGCTGGAACATATCTGGGATGATTCGGTAAATCCTTTTACCAATGTAGTCCGGGTACATATTAATACCTTGCGGCGCAAATTGGGGGATAATGCGGAAAATCCTATTTACATCGAAACTATTTCAGGTATGGGATATAGATTAAAAGAGCCCAACTCGTAAACATAATCCAGATAACGGAGAAGAAGTGGAGGCTCCATGGGAAAAAAACGATTATCATTACGTACATATTTAGCCTTTTGGCTGGCCTTAATGGTGCTTTTGACCGGAGCCGGCCTGATTATTGCTATTAATACTATATCATCCATTTTGCTTAATAATGTTGTTCCCAGCGTTCATGTTATTGATATTGTACCTTCCCCAACAAATGGAAAATACACGATTAAAGACAATAATATTAAGGTTGCAGAAGGGAAAGTAGTTTTAGAAAATCAAGGGCAAGGACTTACTTATAATCAGGCTGTACAAAAGGCCCTTAAATATCTACGAGTTATTTCCCTTGTGAGTCTGGTTGTTATACTACTACTAGGAAGTCTGGGGGCATATTGGTTATCTAAAAAAGCTCTGCATCCGGTTCAATCTTTAAGTCGAACGGTTAAACGGATTCACGCCAACAACCTGGCCGAGCGCATACCTACCGATGGCCCCGAAGATGAAATCAAAGAACTGGCATGTTCATTTAACACCATGCTGAGCCAGTTAGAGCAACATATTAGCCTGCAACGCCGTTTCATATCTGATGCCGCCCACGAACTGCGTACGCCTTTATCAGTTATGCAGATTAATCTGGAGTCTCTCCAGGACAATCCCGAAACCACTATGGAAGAATACCGGGAGGGCCTGGGCGTAATAAACCGGCAACTGGAGCGCTTAAAACAGCTAATTGATGATTTATTGGCCATGTCCGGCAGTGGAACAATTGAACTCCGGGAAAAAATAAACCTGAAGGTTATGATCGCTGAAATAATGGCAGCATTGGAGCCGGTGGCTGAACAGTATCAGGTTACACTACACCAGGAACCGGTTTTTGATGTTTATTGTACCGGCAAGGAAGCATTGCTAAGCCGCGCCTTTAGTAATGTTATTGAAAATGCGATTCGCTATAATCGCATTGGTGGTGAAGTAGTTATAGTTTTTGATGAGTGCCCGGACGATATATTGGTAATAATCAGGGATACCGGAATAGGTATGGTCCAAGAAGAACTAGCGCACATTTTTGAAGCGTTTTATCGGATTGAACGCTCCCGGTCGCGCCATTATGGAGGCGCTGGGCTGGGACTGGCTATTACAGCACTTATTCTTGAAGGACACGGAGGTACAATTACTGCTGAAAGTACCCCTGGAGAAGGAAGCACATTTACGATAACATTACCAAAAAACTTGGCAAATACCTGGTAAATCGTTCATAATACTTCAGATACTCCAGCAAATTATAAAGGATGGATAAAAGAGGCTGATACTACTGATTATACTGAGGATAAAATTCCCAAAGTTCAAAGTGATACTTTTTTCTAAAAGAAAACTTAACTTGCATTCTCCGGTATTTCAACGGGAATATAGAAAAGTAATTGATATGTATATCAATCAAAGAGGAGTCTTTTGTATCTTTAGAAACAATAAACTGCGCATAGTCTGACGCGCCCAGGAGCACTGTAATTACATTCGGGAGCTTACCTACTTAATCTTAACAGTAACTTTTTGTTGCCCCCCTTGCGGCAGATGTCATTTATGAATATCATTAACTAAACCTTTTAAAATCCGGGCCTTAGGAAAAATTCTACGTTAAGGAGACTTTAATGTCTGCTGAGAAATTATTTCTTACTCGTTATAAGCGCTATCAAAAACTTGAAAAACGATATGTTAAGAGCTTTGACAGGATAAGTAACCTGCGATTTTTTATATTTCTGGCCGGAGCAGCACTTACTATACTTTGCTTGTTCCTGGGAACCTCGACACAAGCCTTAGCCATTTTACTTTTCTTCCTGGTAATATTTCTTGCGCTGGTCTATAAGCATTCTAAAGTGGAACAGGAATTGAATACGGTTCGCGCTATGCTTGAAATACAGCGCAGATATTTGAGCAGAATTAATGGAACTTGGGTTTCATTTGATGATTGTGGCCTGGAATTCGTGGATGGCAACCACCCCTACACCTATGACCTGGACATTTTTGGGCCTAAATCTTTATTTCAATGGATATCTGTGGCCAAAACAGTTCTGGGCAGATATCATTTAAAAACACTCCTGGCCAACCCATCAAAAAACCTTAATACCATAAAAATGCGCCAAAATGCAGTCAGGGAACTGGCTTCTAAACTTGAATTCTGCCAAAAATTAGAGTGCCATGGCTTGCTGGTAGATGAAGTATCACAGGATATCGGGGGATTAATTAGCTATGCCGAAGAACCCAGACCGCTCTCCAAAGGTATACACATCATGCGTTTTTTCCCCCTGGTCACCATTGCGGCCTTTATACTAGCTATTTCAGATTGGGGCTTAGCCGTTGAGGTTCCCATAGTACTTCTTGCCTTGCAGTTGCTATTATATTTTGCCGGATATCAAAAAATAGCATCAGATTTGAGCCGGGTGTATTCATTTCAAAAAAGTTTAGGTGCCTTTAGAAACATGTTCTTATTAATTGAATCTGAACAATTTAAAGATGATTACTTATCTACTCTGAAATCTGAATTATATAACCAGGCAGAGCCCGCTTCTACTGGCATGAATCGTCTGGAACAAATATCCAGTGCCATTAACCTTCGCTATAATCCTATTTTCTATTTTATTTTTAACCTTTTTCTTTTCTGGGATTTCCATTGTGCGGTTTATTTAGAACGTTGGAAAGCTCAAAACGGTAAGAGAATTAGAGCCTGGTTTGAAACCATTGGGGCCTTTGAGGCTTTAATCAGCCTTGCTGTCATATCCCATATACATCCGGAATGGAGTTTCCCCGAACTTCAGAACCCTGGTATGAAGATTCAGGCACGAGACTTCGGCCATCCCTTAATCCATCCGGAAAAATGCGTTCGTAATGATATAGACATTGATAACTATTCCTGTATTATTACCGGTTCCAATATGTCAGGGAAAAGCACCTTCCTAAGAGCTATTGGCATGAACCTGGTTCTGGCCTATGCAGGGACAGCCGTTTGTGCCCGGGAATTCAGGTGTTCTATTATGGACGTATATACATCTATGGTGATAAGAGACGATTTGATTGGCGGTATTTCTACTTTCTATGCAGAATTGACCAGGATAAATATGATATTAAAGCAGGCAGATAGAGGGCAGCCAATGCTTTATTTAATTGATGAAATATTTCGAGGGACAAACTCCTTGGATCGGATTGCCGGTGCCCAGGTGGTCTTAAAAGAATTGAGCAAGAAGAACGTTATCGGTTTGATTTCCACCCATGATTTCGAGCTTTGCGGCCTGGAAAAAGACCGGGGATTAAACTTTAGGAATTACCATTTTGAAGAACAATATAAACAGGGGAGAATCGAATTCGATTATAAGCTTCGTTCCGGACGCTGTACTACCTCTAACGCCAGATATTTGATGAATATGGTGGGGATTAATATCTCCGCCCCGAATGAACCATTTTATAATATTAAAGACGGGGTATAAAGACTATTGCTCATTTGTCTTCCTGTGATTTTCATATTGATAATGACTTATTAAATTGATAATCTTGGATTTAGCAAAATAAGAACGGTATCCTGCTTTTCGGCCAGATACCGTTTTAGTCTTTCTAAAAGTTTTCCCCTTGTTTAATGTCTGGATATTAGGTGCTAACGTGTAGAGGGCATTTTTATCTGTCACCCGGTGCTATGAGTTGCAAAGTCTAGGCCAGAGCTCCCCCGTCAACTACGATGGTAGCACCGGTGGTATAAGACGATGCGTCTGACGCAAGGTAGAGGACGGCACCGCACATCTCCTCGGGTTGTGCAGCTCGGTGAAGAGGTATCTGCGGCAGCAGAACCTTCTCCATCAGTTCCTCATTTTTCACCATTACTGAAGCGAACTTTGTATCGGTAAGCCCAGGAAGCAGCGCGTTTACCCTGACCTTGGAGGGAGCCAGTTCTTTGGCAAAAGATTTTGTCATGGCAATGACCCCCGCCTTGGTAATCGAGTATACTCCCTGCATCAGCGCGGGCCTTATGCCGTTGATAGACGCGACGTTAATGATTGAACCTCCGCCGTTTTTCTTCATCAGCCTGGCTCCGTACTGGCACATGAAAAAAGTACCCTTCAGGTTAACATCCATGGTCTTATCCCACACTTCCTCTGACGCATCGATGATATCGCCAAAGTAGAAGTTCATTGCGGCGTTATTCACCAGGATATCAAGCCTGCCATAGGTTGCCTCGACATATTTGAACAGATTCTCTATATCGGATAGGACTCCGTTGTGACACGCCTTGGACGTGGCTTTGCCACCTGCGGTCCGAATCTCCTCTTCCACTTCAGGCAGACCCTCCATGGTTTTGTTGGTAATGATCACCTCAGCGCCATGCTCGGCCAGCGCCCTGGCGATGCTCCTGCCAATACCGCGGTTGGCGCCGGTCACCACTGCGATTTTCCCTTTTAAACTGAAATCAACGATCATGTTATCCCCCCCCTTTTTATTCTATACCCTTGAGAAACTCTGGCTGCGTGAACGCAGGCTTCGGATAATCATAGAACCCCTTCTTAGTCTTCTTACCAAGATGCCCCTTCTCCACGTAACCGCGGATGAACTGAGCATGCTTGCGCAGGTACTTGTCATTGTTCGCCTCCGCCAGGTACTCGGTGACACTGAGCATCGTGTCAAGGCCTATGCCGTCCATCAGGGCAAACGGTCCGGCCAGCATGTGCGTGACTCCCATCCATGCTCTGTCAATGTCCTCGATCGAAGCGACGTTTTTTGTCTTCAGTGAAAGGGCAGCGGTGAACAGGGCACCAAGCATATAGTTGAATACGTAACCTGAATGCTCCTTCTCCATCATAATTGGAAGTTGACCCGTCTTAAGCGCAAAATCTTTGACAAGCTGTATGGCCTCCTTCGAGGTACCGGGGTGAGGCATAATGTCGACTACATTTGTCATCTTCACGTCGTGAAAATGTAAGGCCAGAAACTTGTCAGGCCTGCCTGTTGCCTCCGCAATCATTGACGGTAGTAAGGTCGAGGTGTTCGTGGTGAATATCGTGCGTTCTGGACAGAGCTTGTGGAACTGCGAAAATACCTTCACCTTGAGATCCGGATTTTCCGGGACCGATTCGTTGATGATGTCAACGTCTTTAGCCGCGAATTCGGGGTCGGTCGTTGTTGATATACGTTTCATGGCTGCATCTGCCTGTTCCTGCGTACATTTTGTCGACAATACAAACCAGCCGAAAAGGTGCTGAATCTTCTCCATTGCATTTTTTAGGGAGCCTTCATTAATGTCATAGATAACAACATCATAGCCCGCGAGCGAACACGGAACGCTGATCTGCTGCCCCATTGTACCCGCACCAAGTAGCAATATTTTTCTTACGTCATTGATATTCATACCCATCCTCCTTGTCATGTTTTTAGAGATCTGACTTTTCAATGACCCTCTGTGCGGTTGCTTCCAGTTCTTTAATTGGAACCATGAGCATTTCAAACCTCTGATCCTTGGTCTGCCCGTGATAGAACCTGTAGTATATCTGCTGCGCGATGACCGCCAGCCTGAATAGGCCGAAACAGTAATAAAAATCAAATTTGTCTGACTTTATTCCCATCAGTTCACCATAGAGGGCAAACTGTTCCTTTCTAGTGAGCATGCCGTCAAGGTGAGTGGGCATCTGGCGGATCGTCTGCATTGATTCTGGGTCATCTTTCTCCACCCAGTATCCCAGTGAAGACCCCAGGTCCATCAGAGGATCACCAAGCGTTGCCATTTCCCAGTCGAGGATACCTATAATTTCTGTCGGCTTGGAAGGGTTGAGAACAGCGTTGTCAAACTTAAAGTCATTGTGTATTAGCCCCACGAGCTCGGACTCGCCAGGCATCTTGTCGTGTAGCCACTGCATTACCTTTTCAAAGTCCGGGGCATCGGGAGTCCTTGCGTCCCTATACCTGCCACTCCAGCCTTCGACCTGGCGTTTCACATAACCTTCGGGCTTACCGAAGTCCGCCAGCCCCGCCTTTACGTAGTCCACCGAATGCAGCTGGCACTGCACCTTGATCAGGTTTTCACTGAGGGTACGGGCATCCTTGGCGTTCAGTTCCATCCTCTTCGGAAGATCCCTGCGCAAAATAATGCCTGGTATGCGTTCCATCACGTAAAACGGACATTCCATGACAGCTTCGTCCTCGGTATACACCAGTGGCTGCGGGCAATAGGGAAACACCGGCTTCAGCGCACTGAGTATTCTGTACTCGCGCCCCATGTCATGGGCGGTCTTCGCCTTCCTGCCGAATGGCGGCCTACGCAATACCATCTCCCGGTCCCCGACTTTCACCAAATAGGTCAGGTTGGAGAATCCGCTGGGAAACTGCAATATCTCGATTTCACCGTCAAGACCGGATATATTGTCTTTCAAAAACTCCAGAACCTTTTGGCCATCAATTTCTTCGCCGCTTCTTATGGAAGTTGGGCGGTCAATCACATTACTCATAGCATAGCAACCCTCCTAAAAATTATTTGATCAACAGAGTAGACTCTGCAACATAGATCACAAAGTCAGCATAATTGTCCACAGACACTTTCCGGTTCCTGTACTTCCACCGTTTGAGGTACCAGTCCTGCAGCATTGCCTTGATCACTGCAGCAGCCAGAGCCACGTTTACATCTCGGAAGGCCTCCTCCTTAATGCCTTCATTTATGATATCAATGAATATCTTCTCGGTTAGAAGCTCGCTCTCTATGGCTCGCTTCTGCTCATCCTTGGGCAGGTTTCTGGCCTCAATGTAGGTGAAGTAGAACCAGGTGCGCATGGCTTCGCTCAGGTATATGTGCGACTTTATAGCCAGCCTCAGCTTCTCAACGGGATCGTTGCCTTTGGCGATCTGCTCGGTAAGCACCCGGTAAGCGATCTCCCTGCCTTGAGACTGTATTAGAATCAGCAGTTCCTCTTTGTTGGTAAAATAGGAGTATAGCGCACCGCGGCTCAGGCCTGATTCAGCAGAAAGATCCCGGATGCTCATGGCCTGGAAGCTCTTTTTACTGCAGATAGCAAGCGTGGCATCGATGATCCGTATCAGGTTGTCGATTACCTTCTTCTCCTTCTTAACCTTGATAGAGTCGCGGTTGCGCTCCAATATCTGGCCGGAGATTTCTTCCTTGGATAGATTAACTAATTTCTTGAACTCGTTATAGGTCATTAACTGGTACCATCCTCTAATTTTTTAGTTCGTATTCTTTGAGTATCCTCTTGGCAACGTTCATCCGGTGTACTTCATCCGCACCATCGTATATCCTGGCCGCGCGTTCATGCCTGAAGAAGAAAGCGAGTATCGTGTCATCGGTCATACCCAGGCCGCCGTGAACCTGCAGAGCCCTGTCAATGACATTCTGCAGTACGTTGGCCACGTAAAACTTGATCAACGATATATCAACCCTGGCGGCCTTTTGTCCCAGATTGTCTATCCTCCACGCCGCGTGTAGGGTCATAAGCTTGGCCGCCTGTATCTCCGCTGCCGAGTCCGCAACCATTGCCTGTATGATCTGCTTCGTGGCCAGGGTCTTGCCGTCAGGAGTGATCATCCGCTGGTTGACCCTGCGGCACATTAGCTCAAACGCCCGGTTGCAAACGCCGATCCACCTCATGCAGTGGTGGATGCGTCCCGGCCCCAGTCGTTCCTGGGCAATAGCAAACCCCTGTCCTTCAGGCCCCAGCAGGTTGCTCTGCGGAACCCGGCAGGACTGGAATAGCACCTCACCGTGACTGAAGTAGCCGCTTCCGGCGTGTCCCATCACCGGGATGTTCCTCACCAGATTGAACCCCGGGTTATCGGTGGGAACGATTATCATACTGGCCTGCTGGTAACGCGGTGCGTCGGGATTAGTTACTGCCATACATATTGTAAACTGAGCACCGTCGGCAGCTGTCGTATACCACTTCTGACCGTTGATTACGTAATCGTCGCCGTCTTTAATAGCGGTGGTGTCCATCATTACCGGGTTAGAACCAGGCATCTCAACCTCGGTCATGGAAAAGCAGCTGCGTATCTTACCCTCGACAAGCGGACGCAGGTATTTCTCCTTCTGTTCCTTTGTCCCGAACTCGTGGAGGATTTCCATGTTCCCCGCGTCCGGCGCCTGGCAATTAAACACGTAATGCCCGAGCGGGCTCCTGCCCAGGGCCTCTGACACTAGTCCGTGCTCCACCAGGCTGAGCCCCATACCGCCGTATTCCTTATCCTGGTTAGGCGCCCAGAGTTCCATCTGTTTGACCATCCTGCGTTTCTCTTCTAGTACCGGTTCAAGCTGCTTAAAATCCTCGGTGAGAAAATCGTGCTCAAGAGGTATCAACTCTTTGTCTACGAACTCGTTTATCATTTCAGTAATCGTTTTCATCCTGTCAGACACTTCAAAATCCATCGGCTCTCCTCCTTACCTGTAAGTAATTAGTTCACCTGATCTGTAATTTTCAAGATGCGGGTAGCTGTTAAATGTATGCAGAATAAGGCCTGCGCTCCCGAACTTGAATTTTGTGATTGATGTGTTAACCAGTCCCCAGCCCATACGCATTGATTCATATGGGGACATGCCAGTGGCGAGATGTACGGCGGCCGATATCACCCCCCCAGAAGAGAAAATCAAGATCTTACTGTCCCTATCATTTTCAGTGGTGATTTGTTTTAAAGTAGACTCGACTCGCTTTGTAAACTGGTTCCAGCCCTCGATCTCATCCGGGTCTGCATCACCTGTAAGCCACCTGTTAACAGCCCGGTCAAAAAGGAGCTGGAACGATCGCTTGTTCGTGTATGCTCTCTCAATATGCGGTTGAAGAGAGCTATCCTCCTCGACCAGAAGCGGAAAATAATGACGTATTATTGAGTCAAACTGATATTCATTGAGCCCCTTAACTTTCGTAAGAGGCGGGGATGCGGCAGTGTTGGCCTGCAAATGCTCCAAAACGATGGCCGCCGTATCCACCTGACGGTTCAGCGTCCCGGAGTAGGACCTGACAAATGACAGACCGGTATGGGATAAATACTGTGCTACCAGCAGGGACTGCTCTTTGCCAAGATTGGAAAGGATATCGTAATCCCCCCGACCGAAAGAGGCCTGCCCGTGACGGATAAAAACCAATTCGCTCATAATAACATCTCCTATGAATTCAGAATAGTAACATTTGGTAAAAAAGTCAAGAGAAAAAAGACGGATGTCCGTTTTTTCTTGACTTTTTTACGGGCTGGTAATATTATATTAACAAATCATAGGCAATAAATTGATTTGTGCGCTGTCTCGGCATAATGCCAGACTGGCGTGCAGGATAAACAGAGGACGAATATGAAGATATTGGTATGTATAAAACAGGTGCCCGACCAAGAATCAAGGCCCACGGTCAATCAGGCAAAGACATGGGTCGGATATTTTGAGAATGCGTCCTATTGGATCAACCGTTATGATGAACATGCCGTAGAAGAGGCCTTGCGCATACGGGAAATGATTCCCGGAACCACGATAGACATCGTGTCGTTCGGTCCTGAGCGTGTCAAATCGGCGATCAAGCGGTGCATAGAGATGGGGGCCGACCGGGGATTTCACCTTTATTATGACCGCGATGATTACCACAGCCCCTCAATCAAATCGCGTCTTATCGCTGAATTCTGCAAGAACCAGGAATACGATCTGATCCTAACCGGAGTTATGTCAGAAGATATGATGTCCGGCCAGACCGGGCCAATGATCGCCGCCCGGCTCGGTGTTCCCTCCGCTACCTCCGTGATAAAGCTGGAAATCAATACTGAAAAGCAGAGCATCCAGGTGGAGAGGGAGCTTGATTCCGGCCACAGGTGTTCCATGGAGCTTGTGCTGCCAGCTCTGGTTGCAGTCCAGTCTGGGATTAACCGACCCCGATACCCTTCTCTTTCAAATGTTATGCGCGCCAAGAACACCGAGATCAGGGAAATCAGGTACACTGACAGTCTGCCTGCCTCCAAATATGAGACTGTGGAAAGAATTTCAGAGGTAGAATTCGACCGTGCCGGTATCAGGCTGGGAGGAACCACAGCCGAAAAGGCTGCAGCGCTATGGCAGTTGCTCCATGAAAAAGCCCTGATCTAAAGGAGAACAGTAATGAACCATTTTATGAGAAACAAATCCATCATGATCATGTGTGAACAAAGCGGGGGCCGGATTCTTCCGGTCACCCATGAGCTGATTTTCTGCGCATCCCTGATTGCGGGGCGCTATGATTCCAGGGTCACAGCCGTATTGCCGGGAAATATCGCTGATACCGATTCCATTTCCGGAGCCGATTTGCTGGTTATAAATAGCCCCGGTTTGGCCGAATATACCTGCGAGGGATGGGAAAAAGCAGCTCTCCTGGCTGCCGAGCAGATCATGCCCGACATCATCATCATCGCCCATACCTCAACCGGATACGATTATGCGCCCCGGGTGGCAGCCCTGCTGGAAGGCGGTTGCATAACTTCCGTGGCCGGGATTGAATTTACCCCCGAGGGCATAAGATATCGCCGAAGCGGGTTCCATGGCAAACTCGACTTGCTGTATGGAGCGGGAAAACCGCCCCTTGTCATTACGGTTCTCCCCGGTGCTTTCCCCGCAGATGATCAGCAGGCGGAACCTGGCACGGTCAGTTATATAGAAGCCGCCATCGATCCGGTTTTTACATCAAATCTGCAGTATATGATTCCGGACCAGTCCAACACCGAGCTTGAACATGCCGAGGTGATCATCGCAGTCGGCAAGGGGATCGGCAAGATTGAAAACCTCCAGATGATACGGAAAATGGCCTCCTGTTTTAACCGGTCCGCAATCGCAGGATCAAGGGTGGCATGTGATAACGGATGGATTGAGTATAACGCCCAGGTGGGAATCACTGGCAAAAAGGTTGCACCGCTACTTTACATGGCCTGCGGCATTTCCGGTTCCATGCAGCATATCGCTGGCATGAAGGACTCCAAAACAGTAGTATCTATCAACCGCGACCCCGATGCGGCAATATTCCGCCACTCAGACATCTGCATAGTGGAAGAACTGGAAAAGTTTATCCCCGAATTTATCCGCGAAGCTGAAAAACATCGAGCATAACATCCTTCATGCCTGGCGGATTTATCAAAGCAATATAAAAAAGATCGACAACACTAAGTTGGGGGAATTTTCAAACGGCGTAACGGCTCCTAATTTTGCCGATGATACAGGCTCAATCATTATCGACAGTTTTGCCACCAACGTAAAAGAGTTTGATTTCACATAGTCTGCAGCGTTCCAGGTTACGCGCTTGAAGGCATATCATAATTATGATAATGACCAAGGAGGTGAGTACTATGGCGCAAATCAGACCGATTTCCGATCTCCGCAATAACTTTACCGAAATTTCCCGTATCGTCCATGAGGAGGGCGAGCCGGTTTTTCTGACCAAGCACGGCTATGGCGATATGGTTGTCATGAGCATTGAGCAGTTCGAAGCGTTGAGAAAGGAGCGCCGAATTGATGCTGCCTTGCAGGAAGCCCAGAAGGAAGCTTTGGAGAATCCAACCCGCTATAACTTCGATGAGGTTTCTTCCAACCTCAGCAAGAAGTTGATTGCAAAGGTGGATGGAACCGATGCGTAGAATTGTCATGCTTCCTCGCGCTGTACAGGATTTGGAGAATGTAGTCAAAAGCGTGTTTAATGTTTTAACGTAAAACAAAGAGAAGCTTGACGCACCCCCTACTCTAAGGGGTATAATCCATATTTTGTACTGTGCAGTCTGTTATTTACGTGTAGCAGTGTCTTTAGGTCCATAGCTATACCATAACAGCCGCCAAAATGCTGCGAATATGCGGAGGATTAACTACCTCCATTCCACTGCCGAAACTTAAAAGATAGCCATATAGCTAATTATTTTCCGGCAGACAGGTTTTAACCATAATTTTTCCGTTATCTTGCTCAATTATAGGAGGGGTTGCCCGTAGAGTATAAGAATAGACATTATTGTTGGGTAAACCTTCAATTGAAAAATGGTCGACCATAGACCATAAAAGATGTTGTGTTTTCAATAGAAAATGGTTATCCTGTTAATAGGAAAGTAAGAATATCCAACTGGCAAAGGAGTAATTTTATGATTACTGAACTTCGTAAGAAATCTCAGATTACTATACCTAAAGAGCTGGTATTAGAGCTTGGACTTAAAGAAGGCGATAAACTAGAAATTGTTGAAAAGGACGGAATTATCCAAATAATACCAGTCGCGGTATATCCAAAAAAGTATCTCGATGAATTAAAAGAAGAGATTAACGATATTAAACGAAAAATTGAAATAGGTAAGCAACCGGTTTTTGATAATGTAGATGATTTATTTAAACATCTTGATGCAGAGGAAATATAGAATGTCGGCATATAGGATTACCTATACGGAAAGATTCAAAAAGCATTATAAAAAGCTTCATCACAATGAGAAGAAACAGATTAAAAGAAAAGTTGAAATGCTAGCTGAAAACCCCAAGCATCCATCCCTTAGATGCAAACGTATTCAAGGGACCAACAATCTTTTTGAATGTAGTGTCAATATGGATATTCGTATTATTTGGTTCTATGAAGATGATAAATTGATTATGCTGGTTGATGTAGGTCACCACGACATTTTGAATCAATATTAATCCCCGCGGCTTTTTACTAATTCTGGATTCAAGACGGTTATTTAAACATATTTGTACGAATTTTTCACCGATGCTTATGATTCAACGTTATTTCATCAGCTTGAACCATTAGAGACTACCGACCGCAGCTTTCTTGTTATGGCCAGGCGGAAAACCGGTGAAGGGGAGGGTTGACCCTGCAGATGTTCCATTTTACCTCGCATGTACAGCCTGTTAAAACTATGCAGTAATGTAGAAATGTAGGGAATGGCCCCTGTGTCGTTCCCTACAATATAAGATGATTTTAAATGCCGTATGAATCAGAATTGATTTTACGGCATTTTTGTATAATACTTAAAGAACGCTTGTAGATATGGAGGCATTAATATTGAAGGATAAGTTGTTTCGGGATATATTACCGCAGGTGTCCAAACCGGCTCGTTATACGGGTGGGGAAGTTAATATGATAAAAAAGGATTGGGAAGAGGCGCAGGCTAAAATGGTTTTTGCCTTTCCCGATGTCTATGAAGTAGGCATGTCTCATATTGGGGGTAAGATTCTTTACGGTTTGGTAAACGAAAAGAGCAATCACCTGATGGAGCGCTCCTTTGCTCCCTGGCCTGATCTGGAAGAGGTTATGCGGCGGGAGAATATACCCTTGTATAGCCTGGAGTCCTTTCGTCCCTTGGGGGATTTTGATGTAGTTGGGTTTTCTCTGCAATATGAATTATCTATAACCAATGTACTCAACATGCTGGATCTCTCCGGGATACCCTTGTGGTCCAAGGAGCGCCAACAGGGCTGCCCGCTTGTAATTGCCGGGGGACCGGTAGTTTTTAACCCGGAACCTTTTGCCGAATTCTTTGACGCTTTCCTTATTGGTGATGGGGAAGAGGTAACTCTGGAGTTCCTGGATTGTGTATATAAGAACCGGGAAATGGCACGGGACGAGCTGTTGCAAGAGTTAGCCCGGATAGAAGGGGTCTATATACCGGCTCTGTTTCAGGTAGAATATAAGGATGATGGCACTATAAGGAAGATGTTCCCTATAGCCAAAGGGGTACCGGCCAAAGTAAGGCGCCGGATAGTACAGGATTTAGACCAAGCCTATTATCCGGATAAACCGATTGTACCCTATATGGATATTGTCCATGACCGTGCGGTGCTGGAAGTCATGCGGGGATGCCAGCGCAGCTGCCGTTTCTGCCATGCCGGTATGGTCTACCGTCCGGTACGGGAGCGCAGTGTAGATACTCTTAAGAAACAGGCAGCAGCCCAGTTGGCCAGTACCGGTTATGAGGAAATATCACTGGCATCTTTAAGTACCTTGGACTACTCCGGGGTAAACCCCCTGGTAAAGGAACTGGTAAAGGAATATGGTCCTCAGGGTACTGGAGTTTCCCTGCCTTCACTGCGGGTTGATGCTTTCTCCATTGATTTAGTCAATGAGGTGCAGAAGGTACGCAAAACCACCTTAACCCTGGCACCGGAGGCTGGTACCCAGCGTTTGCGGGATATCATAAACAAAAATGTAAGTGATGAACAATTGTTTAGTGCAGTGGAAGCCGCTTTTAAATCAGGTTGGAATTCTCTTAAACTTTACTTTATGATTGGCCTGCCAGGTGAGAACGAAGCTGACCTGGACGGCACTATAGAACTGATTAAAAAGGTTAAGGCTATTGGTGACCGGTACTCCAAGCGACCGGTGGAAATTAGAGCCGGCCTAGCCTCTTTTGTACCGAAGGCTCATACCCCTTTTCAGTGGCGGGCACAGAACAGTATTGAGGAATTGGATAAGAAACGGCGCTATATGACAAGGAAAAAACACCGCCGGATTAAGCTTAGTTTCCATGACAGTGAAACCAGTTACCTGGAGGGAGTTATGGCCCGGGGCGACCGCCGCCTGGCAGTAGCAATTTATAAGGCCTGGGAAAAAGGCTGTAAATTTGACGGCTGGTCGGAGTATTTTCACTTTAACCGCTGGATGGAGGCTTTGCAGGAATGTAATATTGACCCTGATTTTTATAACCTGCGCCGACGCAGCTACGGGGAAGTATTCCCGTGGGATTTCATCGAAACCGGAATTGACCGGGAGTATCTGGTTGAAGAGGATGAAAGGGCAGAGAAGGGGATAAGCACTCTTGACTGCCGCCAGGAAGGGTGCAGGGACTGCGGGGTTTGTATGGCTCTGGGGGTTGACCTTCAAATTAAGGAGGGTTCTGCCAATGCGGTTGAGAGCTGAATATAGTGTAGGGCCGGACTTGCGGTTTTTATCTAACCTGGATATGATGAAGCTTATGGCTAGAGCACTGCGCCGGGCCCGGATACCGTTTGCCCTGAGTAAGGGTTATAATCCTCATATACGCCTTTCCATGGGCACCGTACTACCAGTAGGTTTATGGGGGGAGAGGGAATATTTTGACTTGGAACTGGAGCAGGAGATGAGTACCAGCGAATTTGTTGAAAAGATAAACCGGACTCTGCCTCCAGCTATACAGGTAAAGGCTTGTATACAAATAGCAGCTAATACCCGGGCCCTCATGAACAGTATTAACTGTGCCTGTTATTCTTTTATCACTAATATGGCCATAGAAAAACTGGGGCTATGGAAAGATTATATACTGCAGCAAGAGGCCCTGATTGTAAAGAGCCGGGGTAAAAAGAAAAACGTAGACAAAAATTTGCGGCTGGGAATTTTAGAAATTGATGTGAACAGGTGGCAGAATTTTGCTATCATTAATATATGGGTAACTAACGGTGAGCCTCTTAACGTTCGCTATGATGAACTTAAAGACCTGTTGATGCAGACTGGTATTAATGAGGAAAATATTGTAGATATTTACCGTAGCGGTAATTATATCAGAGTAAATGATAAATACTATTCTCCACTAGAAAAGGTGAAGTAAGTTGGAGCGAGAGATTATTGCAGAAGTCTATCCCTGGGAATCGCGGGTGGCTATCGTCGAGGACGGTAAGCTAGTTGAGGTTTTCTGGGCGAATCAGAACGAAAATGTAGGTAATATTTATAAAGGTAAGGTAAAAGATATATTACCGGGGCTCTCCTGTGCCTTTGTTGACATAGGATTGAACAAGAATGCCTTTTTATATGCTGGTGATATTATATTTCCCGGGGTTAGAAGAGGTAGTAACGGCCTGGACCTGTTAAAAAGCGGGCAAGATATTATGGTGCAGGTAAAAAAAGAAGCCTTTTCCGAGAAGGGAGCACGAGTAACCGGGAATTTAACTATTCCTGGTCATTTTATTGTGCTTTTACCCTGCCAGACCGAAGTATCTATATCTCGCAAGCTGACGGATGATGAGCGTCGTGAACACCTGCGCCAGCTGATGGAAAAGCATAAACCGGCCGAGAAGGGGATCATCCTTCGTACTGCCTGTCAGGAGGCTGAGGATGATGAAATTATAGCTGAAATGCAGGAGCTTTTGCAGGTTTGGGAGGAAATTAATGAGCGCTTTGAGTGTATGCGTGCTCCCAGTGTTATATATGAGGATATTGATGTACTGGAGAGAACCTTAAGAGATTACCTGGATGGCCATACTCGCAGGGCGGTAATTAATAACAAAAAACTGAAGGAAAAGATTACAGATTATATGAATAAGAAAAACTTCCGTTTTGACTTCACGGTACACTTTGAAGAGGGTGACCTGTTTGAGAAATACGGATTAGAAAAAGACGTTCGCCGCACCTTGCGTCGTAAAGTATGGTTGCGTAATGGTGGATATCTAATAATTGATGAAACCGAGGCCATGACCGTAATTGATGTTAACAGCGGTAAATATACTGGTAAAGATAATTTTGAAGAAACCGTTTTTAAACTTAATCTAGAAGCGGCAGCAGAAATTCCCCGGCAATTGAGGTTGCGCAGTTTGGGGGGTATTATTCTCATAGATTTTATAGATATGAAAAAGAAAGAAAATATAGATAAAACAATTACGGTCTTAAAAAAGGAACTGGCCAAAGATAAGGCCAATACTCGCATTATCGGGATGACTGGATTAGGTTTTTTAGAAATGACACGCAAGAAGTCACGTTACGGCGTATCTGAATTTTTTACTGATGAATGTACCAATTGTAGTGGCCGGGGGCGGATGATAAATCTTTTTGCGCTTTCCTGTGAGGTAAAAAGGAAATTGGCTAACATGGGTTACGTGGAGAATGAGGAAATAATCTGTGAGGCCAATCCGCGTTTGCTGGAGTTTATTTATAATGACGAGAAAAACCTGAGTTACATAGAGAAACGTACCCGGAAAAAGATAAAACTATTAGCCAATCCCGAATTGGGTCTGGTTGATTACAAGATTTATACGGAATAAGAATTCAAAATTAAGATTTACTTGACTGGAGCCTTTTTTTATGTTATTTTCTAGTCTGGGTTGCATGTTTTGCAACCGCCCGGTTCGGGCCTCTAAATGGCTTATAGCCTGCCTTGTAATCGGCGAGTCTCAAAATATGGAGGTGCCTTACAGATGTATGCAGTAATTGAAAGTGGCGGTAAACAGTACAAAGTTAGTGAAGGTACAGTGCTTAAGGTGGAGAAACTGGAAGCCGCAGCAGGAGATCATTTAAGTATTGATAAAGTGCTGATGATTAGCGATGGAAATGGTAATGTTAAGGTCGGCAACCCATTGGTGAAGAATGCCCGGGTTGAAGTAGAGGTTATGGAACAGGGTAGAGATAAGAAGGTTGTAGTTTTTAAGTATAAGAGAAGAAAGAAATACCGCAGAAAGCAGGGCCATCGGCAGCCCTTCACCAAAATAAAGGTATTAAAGATTGAAGCCTGATGATTGAGGTAAGGATAAACTACCAGGGCGATGATATAATATCTTTTCAGGTCAAAGGCCATGCCGGTTTTGCTCCCAAGGGGCAGGATATATACTGTGCCGGTGTATCGGCAGTAGCTCAAACCGCTCTTTTGGGATTATGTAGAAACTTAAGCGAATTACCTGAGTATCAGGTGGAAGAGGGATGGTTGCAGTGCCGTCTCCCTGCTGGATTAGACCGGGAAGATATGGAGAAAGCCCAGATTATACTATCTACCATGGAAGCAGGAATGCTTTCCATGCAAGAGGCCTATAGCGATTTTATAAAACTGGAAGTGAGGAGGTCTTAAAATGGTTAAATTTGATTTGCAGTTATTTGCTCATAAAAAGGGTGTTGGAAGTTCCAGAAACGGAAGAGATAGTAAGTCAAAAAGGCTGGGAGTTAAGAGATCTGATGGCCAAATAGTTTCTGCCGGTAATATCCTGGTCAGACAGCGGGGTACTAAAATACACCCCGGTACTAATGTCATGATTGGCAGCGATGATACCCTGTTTGCTGTAGTCGATGGAACTGTTAAATATGAGAGAAAAGGTAGAGGTAAAAAACAGGTCAGCGTATATCCGCTGGAAGGTACTGTTAGTATGTAGCCTAAACTAGAATAAAGGGTAGAGAAGGGGAAAGCGATGCTTTCCCCTTTACTATTTAGGGGTTTGTGATTCTGGAGCTTTTCAGGGTTTTTTGCTATTATTAGGTAGTGCAGGGGGTAAGCTAATGGAAGCAGAACAGATGGTAGCAGTTTTAAGAAGGCTAAGACATGATTTTGGCAATTATCTTCAGGTAATATTGGGCTATATTGACCTTAATCGGCCTGAAAAAGCTAGAAACTATATACAGGCTATTGTTGACGAACTGATGTCTGAACGTAATATTTTTGAAAGCCTGGAGCCTGAAGCCGCCTTATATTTGTATGAACAACTGCTAGAGGCTCGTGATTTGGGCATAATGCTGAGATATAAAGGACTTCTGTTTCATTCCTGGAATACATTAAAAAAGCAAAATCAGCCCTTTAATACCTTGGCGTCTTTATCATCCCAGTTTAATAGTATAGACGACAATCCGGTTATACAACTTTCATTATCGGAAGACCAGACCGGGGTTACCATGTTGTTTGAATGGGAACAACCCCGGGCGGGAAGGCTGGAGGTACTTGTCGAGGAGTTGAAATAATGTTTGTTGATTATGCCAGAATATACGTGCGTGGTGGAGATGGTGGAAACGGTATAGTGGCATTTCGCCGCGAAAAACATGTGCCTATGGGAGGTCCTGCCGGAGGTGATGGGGGCCGGGGAGGTAATGTTATTTTTGTAGCTGATGAAGGGCTTAGTACTCTGATGGATTTTAAATACCGCAGGCATTTTAAGGCTATGCGTGGTGCTCATGGACAGGGGAAAAATATGCACGGTGCCGGTGGTGAGGATTTGATGGTAAAAGTACCGGTAGGAACCATAATTCGAGATGATGAAAGTGGGGCAGTAATCGCCGACCTTACCAAGAACGGGCAGGAGATTGTAGTAGCTCGGGGTGGACGGGGTGGTAGAGGAAATGCCAGATTTGCCACCTCTAGAAACAAAGCCCCCTCTTTATCTGAGAATGGGGAACCAGGTCAGGAAAGATGGGTCAAGCTGGAGCTAAAACTCCTGGCCGATGTAGGGTTAGTAGGTTTTCCTAATGCGGGCAAATCCACATTAATTTCCCGTATATCCGCAGCCCGGCCTAAAATAGCAGATTATCCCTTTACTACTCTGGTGCCTAACCTGGGTGTGGTAATGACGCAGAGTAAAGAAGCATTTGTAGTGGCCGATATACCTGGCTTAATTGAAGGTGCCCATCGGGGCTCGGGGTTAGGTCATGAATTCCTGCGCCATATAGAAAGAACCCGGGTTTTACTATTTGTATTAGATGTTGCTCAGACTGAGGGACGAGATGTGCTGCAGGATTATCAAATATTACGTCAAGAACTGGAGCTGTACCGGCCTGATTTAATGAAAAGGCCTTTTTTAATTGTAGCTAATAAGATGGATGTCCCCGAGGCGCAGGCAAACTACGAGCGACTACGAGCAAAATTTGGCCATCTGGTATATGCTATATCAGCAGTCACCGGTTTGGGGGTTGATATCCTGGTGGAAGAGACCTTTCGGCTCTTGCAGTCTGTGTCCAAAGATATTGTTATCAGTGGAGAAGAACCGGTAATGCGACGTTTTGAGGAAGAAGATACCTTTAGAATTGAAGTAGTTGACGGTGTATTTGAAGTCAGCGGTAAAAAAATTGAAAAACTTCTGGCTATGACTAATTTTAGCACTAATGAAGGTTTGCAGAGATTTCAAAGGATTGTGGAAAAAATGGGCTTGGAGGAAGCTCTGCGCAAACAGGGGATTAAGCCGGGAGACACTGTAAAAATTAATGATTTTGAGTTTGAATATAGCGAATAGCCTGGGAGGGTTTAGAAAATTGAGCAGGCGTAAGAATTTAAAAGACTGTCGCCGGGTAGTAGTTAAACTAGGGACCAGTACCCTGACCTACAGTAATGGACAGCTGAATTTACGGAGGATTGAACGTTTGGTTAGGGAAATGGCTGATTTACATAACCGGGGGATGGAGGTTTTATTGGTAAGCTCCGGAGCCATAGGGGTGGGAGCTAACCGTATGGGGTATAAGAAGATTCCTAAAACCATGCCGGAAAAACAGGCTCTGGCTGCAATCGGGCAGGGGGCCTTGATACAATTATACGAAAAACTTTTTTCAGAATATAATAAAATCGTAGCCCAGGTGTTGTTAACTCGAGGAGATCTGGACGAGCGTCTCCGTTATTTGAATGCTACCAATGCTCTTTTAGCCATACTGGAGTTGGGGGTAATCCCTATAATTAACGAAAATGATACCGTAGTGGTAGAGGAAATAAAGTTTGGTGATAATGATACCTTGTCCGCTCTGGTTGCCAGTATTGTTGATGCAGATTTGCTGATAATTTTATCAGATGTTGATGGGTTATATGATTCTGACCCTCGGGTAAATCAAGAAGCCCGTCTCCAAAGCGAGGTAGATGAAATCACTGAAGCTATGGTGGAGAACTCTAAAAATCGGGGAAGCAGTTTTTCTAGCGGGGGTATGTTAACTAAACTGAAAGCGGCACGTATATGTATGGCTGTAGGTATACCTATGGTTATTGCCAATAGTAACAGGGAAAATGTTGTCCGGGGAATTATGGATGGCAAGGAAATAGGAACCCTGTTTATACCTCGGGAAGAGAAACTGCAGGCTCGGAAAAAGTGGATAGCCTTTGGCACTCTACCTCAGGGTCAGGTACTGATTGATGCTGGTGCCGAAGTGGCATTGTTACAAAAGGGTAAAAGCTTACTACCTTCAGGTGTTATTGCCGTTGAAGGGGATTTTGACCGGGGTACGGTGGTTGCTGTAACTACAAAGGATGATAAGCGGGAAATCGCCCGTGGTATGGTGAATTATAGCGCTGATGAAATCAGGATGATTGCCGGCAAAAAAAGCTCGGAAATTGAAAAAATCCTGCAAGATAAGGACTACGATGAAGTAATCCACCGTAATAACTTGTGGGTGGAAGATCAGTAGTTAGTCAAGTTCATAGATTCGAAGTTATTCACCCGACAACTTTGTTATCAACACTTATTTTCGTATAAAGGAGAGAGAGGTATGGATAGTAATTTAGAAACATTGATGTTAGAGCAGGGCAGGAAAGCTCGGGTAGCGGCACGATATCTGGCTACTGCATCTACTACTGTTAAAAATGAGGCTCTGATGGCTATGGCAGATACTCTGGAAGCCAATATTCCCGAACTTTTAAAAGCTAATCAGGTGGATTTGCAAAATGGCCGGGAACAGGGGCTAACTTCAGCCCTTCTAGAACGCCTGGCTCTGGATGATTCTCGGGTTAAGGATATGGCGCAGGGTTTAAGGGAAATTGCAGCCCTGCCGGATCCGGTGGGAGAAGTATTGGCCATGTGGCGCCGGCCTAACGGGTTGGAGGTAGGACGTATTCGCACTCCCATAGGTGTTGTCGGTATAATTTACGAGTCTCGTCCCAATGTTACTGCTGATGCTGCCGGGCTTTGTCTGAAGGCTGGTAATGCCATATTATTACGGGGTGGTGAAGAAGCGCTGAATTCCAACCGGGTGATTGCCCGCCTTATCGCAGAGGCAGCAGCTAAATGCGGTATACCGGAAGGGGCTATACAGCTGGTTGACAGCGAGGCACGGGAAGCAGCTGTTTTTATGATGAAGATGAATGATTATCTGGATGTCTTAATTCCCCGCGGAGGTCAGGGATTAAAACAGGCAGTTATGGATAATGCTACTGTACCTTATATTATCACCGGTATGGGTAATTGCCATGTTTATGTAGATGAACATGCTGATATTAATAAGGCTCGTCCTATCGTTTTTAATGCCAAGGTGCAGCGGCCTTCAGTATGTAATGCTGCCGAAACCCTGCTGGTTCATGATGCAGTTGCACAGGCTTTTCTTCCCGTAATGATTAAGGAATTAGAAGAAGCAGGTGTAGAAATACGGGCTTGTGAGCGTAGTCGTAAGATTGTCAGTCACGTAAAGGCTGCTACTCCAGAAGATTGGGATGCAGAATATCTTGATTTGATTTTGGCAGTAAAAATAGTAGATGGTGTGGAAGAGGCCATAGAGCATATTAATACGCATGGTACCGGCCACAGCGAGGCTATAGTCAGTCAGGACTACAGTAATGTTCGGCGGTTCATGGCTGCAGTAGATGCGGCTGCAGTTTATGCCAATGCCTCTACCCGTTTTACCGATGGTAACGTTTTTGGCTTTGGTGCGGAAATGGGGATTAGCACCCAGAAGCTTCACGCTCGTGGTCCTATGGGCTTGCAGGAACTAACTACCACTAAATTCATTGTTTACGGGGATGGGCATACACGGTAGAAATTAAGAATTAAAAATTAAGAATTATCGTTGTCTGGCACTGAGCGGCGGTAAATTGTTATTAACCTGCGTGAAGTTTGGGGTAAATATAACCTCCCATGCTCAGAGGACATATCTTTAAGGGCACACGCAACCACTCATGAAAATAGCAGATAGGGTTCAGGTTAATTCATATGACAGGCAGGGAAAGGGGAAGAAGCGATTGAATAATGGGGAGCACTTACTTAATCGACCCCTCACGTCTCACCCCTCATGCCTAACTCTTAACAAGGGAGAGTAGAAATTGTTGGAACATATGCTGGCCATTTTTGAAGCTTATGGAATATGGGGATTGCTGGTGTTGGCCTTTGCCGAATCCTCCTTCTTCCCCATCCCACCAGATTTATTATTAATTCCCTTATGTTTGGCTAACCCGCCTGCAGCTCTTGTTTACGCATTACTCTGCACCCTGGCTTCCGTTGCTGGTGCTTATCTGGGTTACGTACTGGGTAAGATAATTGGTCATCCCTTGCTTTACCGGTTTGCTTCACCCCAGGCTGTGGAAAAGGTAGAGTCCATGTTTGCACGTTATGGGGTCTGGGCTATGTTTCTGGCTGGACTTACCCCTATTCCTTATAAAGTATTTACCATATCAGCAGGAATCTTTACCATGAAGATTCCTCCCTTTGTAGTAGCTTCCTTATTGGGACGGGGGCTGCGGTTTTTCACCGAAGCTATACTGATTATGGCTGTTGGCGAACAGGCCGTCAGCTTTATCAGTAATAATTTCGAATGGCTCACTATACTGATGGCGGTGTTAATTGTAGCTTGCTATATTCTTTATACACGGCGGAAATTTGTGGTGCAAGTGCTAAATAAATGGACCACAGCAGTGCTCACCTTACTACGTAAATCCGCATAATATAAAAGCCCCGTTATAATATAACGGGGCTTTTATTGTCCATTTAACCACCTACGGATACTAGGCACATGCAACCACCTATGAAATGTTTTTGCGTGCTCTTCCTGTACAGTAGCACGTAATCTGTAGGGTCGGACCCATGTGTCCGCCCGCGGGATTGCAGTGGCCGGCCGGGTAGACACACGGGTCTGCCCCTACAAAAAAATATTATCCGCGTAAATCCTTACTATTCCGCGGTTTCCGCGTCTATTCCCTTATTAAACCTTAAACTTACCCACCAGTTCCTGTAATTGCTCTGCCATTTCAGCCAAATACGAGGCCGTCTCATTTACATCTACCATGGCGCTACTGCCTTCTTGGGCTCCTCGGGCGACCTCCTGGGCTCCGGCACTGCTCTGTTCCATAGTCGCTGCAACTGATTCTATAGCCTGGTTAATTTCATTAAAAGCGGCAACTACACTATTAGTTAATTCTGCGACCTTGCCCGTGGAATCTTCGAAGAATTTGGCATCATTAGCATATTGTTTACCAATTTCGTTTACATTGGCTAACTCTTTAAGCATAGTTTCGTCAATAAACTTGAGCAGTTCATTGGAGCTTTCTACCAGGTTATTAATGGCTTGTTGTACCTGTCCCGTAAGACTTTGAATACTGGAAACAGTATTACCGGATTGTTCAGCCAGGGTTCTAACCTCTTCAGCAACTACGGCGAAACCTCGACCCTGTTCTCCGGCACGGGCAGCTTCAATGGCAGCATTAAGTGCTAATAGGTTAGTCTGGTCGGCTATACCGCCAATATTGGCGGCTAAGCTGGATATCTCCTCTACCACCCGGGCATCTTCTATGGCATTGAGCAATTTAGCTTCGATGTCTTCATAAATGTTACGGGCAGACCCGGTGGAATGTTGGGCTTCCTGCTGGATATTCAGGGCTTTTTCCTGAATTTCTCGAGCCTGCTGGTTACTGTTACTCATCTCCCGGTCTACTTCTTCCAATGCTGCGCCAATCTCCTGACCGGAGGCAGTCATCTGCTCGGTAGCAGCAGAAACCTCTTCTAATCCGGCTGCAACTTCTTGGGTAGCTGCAGAGGACTCCTCGGTAGTAGCAACTACATTTTGGGCTACCATAGATAGCTGCTGGCTGTTTTCACCTACTCCTCGGGCAGTTGTTGCTATATTAGCAATCAGGCCGGAGATATTACGAAGCATTTCGTCTAATCCTTGGGCTAGAATTCCTACCTCATCGCGACGCTCTAAAAGCTTTTCGGATACCCTGCGGGTAAGATTTCCCTGGGACATCTCTTTTATAAATTCTGCGGCTATAGCTATGGGGGTTCCAATATTATTAGCCAAATAAAGTGCAACTCCTATTGCCAGTAGTATTGCCAGCAGGGTAAAAACAAATGTTTTTATAGTAGTCTGAGAATATATTGCCTGGGCATTAATATGCAGTTCTTCAGCTGCTTTTTCATTTAATTGATTCAGGGAGTCAGTAGCTTGGTCAATAATATTAACATCCTCGGTAATACTACCACCCAACAAGACCATAGCCTCATCATAATTTTCATCTTCAATCAAGGTTATATATGTATTGACATTCTTGATATAAGATTGAACTGCTTGTTCTAGTTTATCAAATTCCTGTTTTTCTGCTGCTGTGATATTAAAGGTCTTATACTCCTCCAACTCCGTTTGAGCTATAGTCAAGCTTTCATTGATAGACTGCTTAAGGGCTTGCCTCTCTTCTGAATCGCTTACTAGTATAAACTCTAAACCTTCTACATTAGAATCTAGCAAAGCATTGCCTATAGCGTTTAAATGTTTATTTGGTAGTAATATCTGGGCATAGATTTCTTCTATCCCTTGCTGTATCTTATATATATCTTTCCAGTTAAAAAATCCGATAACGGCAATTAATAAGACTAGTATTAAGAAACCGCCGATAAGTTTAGTAATAGTTTTCATGTTGTTTATTTTCATAATAAGTGCCTTCTCCTTCCACTGAACGGAAATATCTATAGGAAGTCTAATCCGGTTTAAAACTTAGAGCAAACATAGGTTAGCTCCCCCTCCACCCCCTTTTTCCCGAAATGACGCTTAAATGAAATTTATTGCTACAAACATCCAGTACATTAACCAATTGATACCATAATGTATAAGAAGTTTCAAATAAAAAAGAACCGGTATAACCGGTTCTTCCGCTTTTTGCTAGTTTTTTCTAATAAATTCGACCTATTCTATTACTTCCAGTTGGTATGAAGCCAATTTATCCAGATTTTCCGGGCTTAAGACATAGTCGCGTTCCAGCAATTGGCGCTTAACCTCAGCACCACATAATTCCGAGGAAAGATAGCGCAGGCCATTATCATTGACAATAGTAACAATACATTTTAATTCAGGGTATTTTTGGGCCAATTTACGGGCAGCAGCAACATTGCAACCAGAGGAGGTTCCGCAGAAAATACCTTCTTTTCGAGCTACTTCCCGGGCAGTTTCCATGGATTCATCAGAGCTTACTAGTATAATGCCATCGACATATTGTAAATCCAGTATTTCCGGTATAAGGCCATCAGCAATT